>NZ_CANMGY010000014.1 GCF_947497555.1 uncultured Umboniibacter sp. | reverse complement strand
CCGCTCGCACAGCTGTAGGATTCTTCCACCTGTCGGCGGCACTTATTTGTCTGGTAGAGGGAGAATCCGCTCGCACAGCTGTAGGATTCTTCCACCTGTCGGCGGCACTTATTTGTCTGGTAGAGGGAGAATCCGCTCGCACAATTATAGGCTTCCTCGACTTGTGTGCGACATTGATTGCCGTTGATAAGTGTCTGACCGGTCGGACAGCTATAGGTTTCCTCGACTTGTCTGCGACATTGATTGCCGTTGATCAGAGTATGACCTGCGGGACAACCGTAGGTCTCCTCGACTTGCCTACGACATTGATTGGAGTTTATCAGAGTATGGCTAGGTTCACATGTGTAGGTTTCCTCAACCTGACGGCGGCATCGGTTCGTGTCGTGATTAAAGAATCCGGCTGGGCATTCGTAAGTTTCTTCGGATTGTGAGAGGCACTGATCGGTGCCGTATAAGGCGCTACCGGCTTCACAGTTATAGGCCGGCGCGACTTCACGGCGGCATTGAGTCGTCTGATAGAGCGAGAATTCATCAGCACAGGAATAGGTTTCTTCGACCTGTCGACGACATTGTGTCTCGTTATGGTTCAAAAATCCCGCGGGGCATTCATACGTTTCTTCGACCTGATTTAAACATTTATTGGTCTGATATAGGGTGTAGTTGGCACCGCAAGAGTATGTCTCTTCTACGCCTCGACGACATTGAGATTCGTTGTAGATAGAGAAGCCTGCAGGACATGAAAAAATGGGTTGCTCAGTAATAAGTCGGTCCTTCGAACAGGTGTTATTGTCTGAGTTGAGGGTCCAACCTTGAGGACACTCGTAGGTGGGTTGTTCCTCGTCAACCACTTGGCGGGAACAAGTGGTGCCTGATAGGAGCCAACCGCCGCTTGATTGACAGGTATAGGTGGCTGGTTTTTGTAGGATCACCTCTCGCGAGCAAGTGGTACCAGATAGCTCCCAGCCACCAATGCCGCATTCCCACTCAGGCTGATCTATATCAAGCACTTCGCGAGAACAGGTGGTTCCTTGGAGCGTATAGGAAGGCGTCGCAGATGGGCACGCATAGACCGGCGGGAGCGAGGCGCTCTGAGTGCGTTCGCACTGAGTTCCATTTAATACCCAACCGCCGACAGATTGACAAGAGTAAACGGGATCAGTGGTGGCAGACTGAGTGCGATGGCATTGAGAGCCAGAAAGCACCCAGCCACCGGAGGTCGGGCAAGCGTAAGTAGGATCTAGCGTGGTTGTCACATTACGAACGCAGCGATCGTCTTCAAGGGTATAACCCGGTGAGGCGACGGGGCACTGATAAACAGGCGGCTTCTCATCGGTAATTTGACGCGTACAGGTCGTGGAGTTGTTGACTAAATCCCAGCCAGATAAGCATTGATAGTTTGGCTGGTGCGTGGTGGTCGTAGACTTGGAACAGCTTTTCTGATCGGCCGAGAGATCGAAGCCTTCTTGACAGGTTATTGTCGCGGGCTGAACATCGGTAATTTGCTTGGAGCAAGTCGTCCCAGAGAGTGTCATTTCGGGGTCAGAACACACGAAGCTAGGGGGCTCAGACTGAAGCTCTTGACGGGCGCAGGTATTACCAGAAACTGACCACCCTGCCGGGCAAATCCACTCAGGTTGGTCCGTTAATTCATCGAACTTTGTGCAGGTTTTACTGGCAATATCTAAGGTAAAGTCTACCTGGCAACTGTAGGTGGGCTCAACCTCTTCTTTGGTATTGCGAACGCAGTTCGAACCAGATACGGACCATCCGCCTGTGGCAGGGCAAGCGTAGCCGGGAGGTTCGGATTCTTCGACAACTTTCGAACAGGTCGACGGGCCGGTTAAGGACATTTCAGGGTCGGCGCAGACAAAGGTTGGTAACTCCGACAAGACATTAAGCTTGGTGCATATTTGCCCGGTAAGCGTGAACGAATCAGGGCAAACATAACTGGGTTGCTCGGTAATCGATTGGCTACTTTTACATAATTTTGACGCGGGATCTAAGGTCCAACCACTGTCACATCGCAAGGTAGGGTCGATAATATCGACGATGTCGCGAAGGCAGCTAGAACCCGATACGGTCCAGTCGCCAGTTGTATCGCAGGTATAAATTGCTGGCTCGTAAACTTTGTATTCTCGCTCACACTGCTGATTTCGGAGTGTAAAGCCAAGTTCACATTGGTATTCAGCGTTGATGACCTCGGTCTTATCTCTCTCACACACAGCATCATCGCCGTCACCGCGGAGATTCCAGCCAGTTAAACACGAATAGACAGGGGGAGAAGTGACCTCAGTTTCTCGAATACATTGGGTGTTATCCAGAACCCATCCTAACGCGCACTCATAAGAGGGGGTCGACGAGGTAACAGTTTCCTTGATGCAAGTATCACCCACTAGCTCGTAATTTTCAGCGGTACAAGACTTTGAAACGGGCTGTTCAAGTGTGCGGGTGCGTTCGCATTTTCCGTTGAGAATACTGTATCCGAGACCACAAAATTGGGTTGAGCTGACCATTTCATCGCGAGGTTTTATACAGGTTGATCCCTGTAAAGACCACGTATCATCAGGGCAAGTGTAATTTGCTGGCTGGGCATTGATGGATGAGCGCTCGCAGACGCTGCCATTTAAGGAGAAATTAGCGTCGTCGCAATAAAGGGTCGCGTTTTCCGTTTCGATCACGTCGGTGACACACTGGTCGTTTTCTAGGCGCCAACCGAATTCACAGGTCAGTACCGGGGTGATGGTGTGATCGAGAGTCTCGCGGGTGTCATAGACGCACTGGCGGGTCGTACTGTCATAGACATACCTCGGATCATCACAGCCATAGACCTCCGTGACCGTAGCGGCTTTGACTTCTCTTTCAATACGTTGACAGTCGTTGCCGATCAGGGTCCAGGGGTTAACTTGATCTTCCGGGCAACTATAGGTGACGTCGATGCTGTAGGGCTGATAGTCGGTAATCGTTCGCTCACACTGACCGCTGGCGTCGTTATAGTCGTATAGCGGGTCTGTACACCCTCTGATGTCTTCGGTATACGACGGCGTGCTTTCTGTGGTCTGTCGACGGCACTCATCACCGATCTTATACCAAGGACGATCGGCATCCTCGGGGCACTGCGTCTGAATTGTCTCAATAAACGGGGCAGTCTCTGTGACCATTTTGGTACAGTGGTCGTTAACGGCGCTGTAGCCGTATTCGGGGTCATCGCAACCCTTGATTTCGGTCACAACACTGGGTTGTGAAACCGGTGTTTCACGCACGCATTGACTACCGTTTAGCACCCAAGGTTGACCGTTGTCCGAGGTCGGACAACTGTAGGTGACAGTCGATTGGTAGGGTTGAACATCCGTGACCTCTTTCTCACAGGTATCCGTCTGGGCATTGTAAGTATAGGACGAATCGGCACACCCTCGAATGTCATTGGGAATGGCGTCTTGAATGTCAGTTAAGACAGCGCGGCACTTGCCGGAAGAGATCGAGTAGTCAGGGGGGCACTCTTGAACGGTGCGAGTCTGATAGGGAGACGTTGTTTCGACGACTTTGACACACCGGTTATTAGGTTGGTCGTAATCGTACCCCGACTGACATCCCTTCACCGGAGTCGCCATGGCGGTCGTGGTGGTTCGCTCTATACGCGAGCAGGTGTCGCCAGATAGCGTCCACGGGTTCGCGTTGTCGACGGGACAGGTGAAGTAGTTGGATTCGTTATACGATTGAGTATCAACCACTGTTTGGACGCAGTTGCCTGCCAATTCGTCATAGACTTGACCCGATGGACAGCCATAGACATTTTGCGATTGAGCGGGTTCAGATTTGAATTCTAAGCGCTGGCAAGTCTGACCAGATAAGGTCCAAGGGTTAATAAGATCGACCGGGCAGTGATAGGTGGTGTAGGTGTTATATTGTTCCTGGACGCGATCGACTCGACGACAGGTATCAGTGAGCGAATCGTAGGTATACGACTCATCGACACACCCCTTAACAGGAAGTTCCACTGCGTCTTGTTCCTGACGATATTCGTGGGTACAGGTTTGATCAGATTCGTTAAAAATCCACTCTTTTCCATCATCAGGGCAAGATAGATTGACTCGCTCTTCGTAAGGACGACTTTCATAGTTATCGCGACGATAGCAAGTTTCCGTCTCGGCGTTTAGTGCATAGCCATCGATACAACCATCCACCACGACAATGTAGGGAGATTGGGTTTCGGTTCGCTGGCCAGAACAGGAGTTATCAACACTATTGAGTGTCCAAGACTGGCCATCTTTAGGGCAGCTATAGGCGTAGCCAGCGCCGTTACAAGGAACGGTGCCACCTGTGCCGCCGCCCGTGCCACCACCGGTATCTCCACCACCAGTATCTCCACCGCCCGTGCCACCACCGGTATCACCACCACCCGTGCCACCACCGGTATCACCACCACCCGTACCACCGCCCGTGCCACCGCCAGTATCACCACCACCCGTGCCACCGCCAGTATCACCACCACCCGTGCCACCACCGCCAGTACCCCCAGAGCCGACGGCCGTGCCCGTGGCAGCGTTATACTCACCACCTTGATAGGTGGAGGTTAACGACGAGACACATTCGAACTGCATGGTTGAAAATCCACTGCCCGCCATGGATAGCTTGGACAGGCAAGAATCAGGTGTCCAATTTTCGTTTTGAACAATAATCGATGGGTTGTAATTGACATTAATACGAGCGTGCCCTTCTCCAGCTCCCGCTACAGTTAATCGAACAGTAATGTCGACGACAGACCCTTTTGATTGTCTGAAATATTCAGTCAAATCGAAGGGGATCTCACCCACCGACGATCCGGTTTGACCTGGGCCGTTATCCGAGCCTGGATCAGTGGTAGTCATGGCTTTCTGAACAACGTCGCCTGGATCTTCAGGGTCAGGGTCTCCGCCGCCTCCGCCGCCGCCAGACGAACAGCTAGGATTGGCGTTTTGATACACCAAGTCTCCCTCGACATAAACCTCGATATATCGATTTTCATGAACTTGGTCTAGGGTTGCGGTAATGATCGCTTCCGGATTGGTCAGCTCGAAAGATGAGCGGTACTCATACGTAGCACAGTCACCGACGACCGATCCAGGCTCGGTAGAGCCCACAATAATACCTGTCTCCGTTGGCGAGATTTGCTCGAGCCTATTCTGGCCAGCGCTGTGTTTAAAAAGGCCATATTCAAAAAGGTGATCAATGGTACATGAACCCGACTCCCCACCAATAGTGGTACAGACTTTGTAATCATTGATGCGACTTTTGTCGGAAGATTCGGTAAAGGTCGTTGTGGCTTCACAGCCACTAAAGTCTTCTTGTAATTCCTGCAACGTGCTATAGAGCTCGCGTGAACCATCGAACACAGAATCGGTCGCTAAATCAGGGGTTGTGAGTTGGGTCGTAGACATTAATACGCTGTACGCGTCGGTCTCAGGACTGTGGCCCTGTGTGCCGCTGCCTTGGTAGAGGTTTGAGCGCGCGTTGAGCCCTTCCTGGGTGAGCGCGTTATCGTCATCGAAATACGCTTTAGCGGCATCAATCGCCGCTTGGTCGCCACCGGGGGCTAAATCCATTAAACCAATGGGGGAAGTGGTATAAATGGTATTACCTTGAGCATCAAGTGTTGTAAGGATGAGGTTGCCGTGCTCATCCATAGTCATCGAGGGGGATTGATCGTCTGCTTGCTGCTCACCAAACTCTTGTCCGAGTAAGCCTATATCACGAAGATTGACAGGTTCCGGCTGCTGAGCTTGCGCTCGGACGGTCTCGGCTGAGAAGAACAGCGGCACCATCGCCATCCAAATGCAAAGCGTGTAGGTGAAGAAGCGCTGCCCAGCACCGATTTCTTTGGCATGATTTTTTTCTAATATTATCGCCATGTTAAACCGCCCCCCGCGGTTACTTAATTCGCGTTGCCATACACCAGACAACAGTCGTTTCGACGCCATACGTAATAAATAAGGTCTTCGCCAACGGCAGGAATCGTGCGCCCTAATCCCCAACGAAACTCACTCGCCCCCATCCAATGCGAGCTCTCTGTCTCGGGGATGGGATGAATAAGTGTGAATTTGTAGCTTTGCTTGTCCATCGTGGTGTCAATAACGCCCTCGCACATCGCGTCGGCGCCATTGCCTCGATGCATGATTCCGCGGCGGTGCAAAGAATAAAGAAGCTTGGCCGTCATGAGCGAGGTCGCGGTCACGTTGGAATCAGATCCGACATTGTTGCCGGTGAGGGGTGTAAAAATTCCCCAGGACCCGGAGCACCACCACATCTCACGAAGCGGCTTAAATAGCGCGTCGTCGTCAGCTCCGGCGGCGGTGGATGCGGCGGCATCGATGGCGCAAGATGAGGTGAACAATGGGTTTGAGGCCACTAAGGACGCCTCGGGTGTCATAAAGAAGGCGAGTTCATCACTGTCCCACGTTGGATCGAGTTCGCTTAGGTAAGCCAAATCAAGGTCAAAGTAGCCATCAACGCCACAGGAGAAATTGGAGAACATGTTGAGCATCTGAAGCAGCGGCGCGTTATACATTTTGGCGTGCTGGAATGTCGACTGTTGGGTATTGCCACCAATCTTATGATGGCCTTGATTTAGACGGTCCATCGGGAATCGTGTGTGTAAGACCTGAGAACAGCCCGGCTCACGGGTCAACTCAATAATCTTGGTTGGCTCCCAGAGCGAGGTGCCGGTACCGGGAAGTGGCACGCCGAGATCATCGTCGCAAAAGCAGAAAGGAGCATTGGGGGAGTCGTCGGGCTGGTTGGCCATATCGCCACCAATGGGTACCCCGGACAGGACAATGGGGAAAATACAATCCCAACATAAGTCGGTAATCAATTTGCCGGTGAGTAGATCGGAGTTATGGCACGACGCGCCCATGTCGGTTCCCTGAAGGGTTTGAGCATTCACGCCCATTGAGGCGGTAATGGTGAGCACTAGCGCAGCGAGATATTTCATGACTCACCCTCCCCTACACCCACTTCTGTCACGATGAATTCACGCTCATTCGCGGTGATGATGGTGGGTACTTGCTCGACCTGGAAACGAGTAATCATGTCCGGCTTGAGGGTATAGATATGACTATCTAGGCGATTGCTGAGACCAGTGTATTCATCCCACCCCCCTACAGGGGTGATATGTGTGGCGATCAATGCGACACGCGTATGATTCGCTTTTAAATCATCAAGGCGTGCGGCGACAGCGTGAACCTGTCGTTCATCGCTTGGGTCGAAGATGACGAGCGCCTGAGTGAACTGGACCATTTCTAAGGGGTTAATCATCATGCCTTGTGGGGCAAGCAACTGGCCATCCGGCGCATAAATCGACTCCGTAACACGGATCGATGGATCGACGTATTTAACACGGTCTTCGATAGCGGCAGGCAGCTGGTAGCCGCGTTGCCCCTCCCAAAACCGCTCCTCCGCCTCGGCGCGTTTGGTCTCCCAATCGATTGCCGCGGCGCGCTCTTTGAGTAGATCAATTAAATTAACTTCGGCGATGACCTCGACAGGCCCAAGGCGACCGATGTGACCGCGCTCGCCCGCTTCGATGGCTTCGTTGAGATAACGGGTATTCGTTAAACCCTCGATGCGCGCAACCTCATCGAAGGAGGCAGGGTCACGCAGCAAAATTGTCGGTACGCTTGTGACATTGAATTCCGTGAAGAGGCCGGGATCGAGCATGACATTAGGCATGGGGTCAAAGCGACGGGCCGACGCTTGAACCGCCTGCATACCGGCCAGAATATTCTCAGGGTTGGGCACACCTTGGAACACGACCGCCGCATTTTGATTGCGTGAAGCAAACGCGAGAAGCTGATCTAGACGCCCGTCATCTAATGAGAACGATGCGAAGAGTACGATTGAGGCGGCAGTCTTAGGCTTAAGCGGCAACGGATTGCTTTCGACAGTCTGTTGCAATGCATCGAGGGTGGCAGCTCTGCTCTGCTGGGCTATATCGCCAACAATCTCAGCAAAATCGCTAGGTTGTTGAGCTGGATCGATGGATTGCTCTATTAACGCAAAATCCCCATCAGTTAATACTGACGAGGGATCGTTGGTGATGGCTTTCGAAGCATCAATAATCGCTTGATCGGCGTCGCTAACACCCTGCCCAAAGGCAAGATTAGAAAAGACGATAAGCACGGCCAATAATTTGACTCTCACTCACACTCCCCCAATACCGTGAATCGAATGACTTTTCATAATTTCCCAAGAACCAATACTGATTCTCCCCTAGTGTGGTTTCGCCTTGAAACTGTGACGATGGGAGTCCAAATTTTTCCTCAGCAAGCGGTAAGCCCCAAAAGGCAATGCGCTGCTGGTTGACCCAAATGGCGCCTTCTGAGTCGATCAGAATATGATCGCCTGGCACTGCTACAAGCTCCTTTAAGAATGTCGTGCCTTCCGGGTAAAAGGGCGACAGATCCGTCGTGGTGAACGCGTAGTAGTTGCCCACTCGAAGGTCTTGCGCCGAGGCGTGATCGATCACAAAGACGCGACTATCGATAATCGAGGTCTGCGCTTGGGGATCGACGCCGAAGCTATAACGCTGAGCAAACGCCCACTGCGCGCAAATGACGATGGATGTGACGATGAGGGCAAGTGTCCAGAATTTCTTCTTGCTCATTTTCTGGTGGTCGCGGGCGTATTGGCGGAACCGCTCAATTCGCTCGAATAACCAAAATTCACTCTTTACCATTAACGACATCGATACGTTCCCTAATTTAATTGTTCATCGAAGTTGAATTGCTCATTCACCAGAAAGATCGTCTGCGCGTTGAGATCAAATACGGACTTGCTACCGAGCGTGAGCAAGTCACTGGAATCCATGACGATGTAACCCTGATCAGATAAATGCTTGAGTGCATGATTCACGCGAAGACGTGCTTCCAACAATGCCACTTCGGACGTGGGTGATTGCGGATGGAGGTATTCGGCGAGGTTGTAAACCGCGGTCGAGGATGAGAGTGTGTAGATCGGCAAGCCATAGCCGCTTTGGATGTCTGACACTTTCTCATGGAGGCGATTGTTGGCAAGCCAAAGCATAATGACGGCGGCAACCAACGCTCCGGTGACAAGTTGGTGAATCAAGCTAATATGATTTCTTTCACTCACAGCTCAACCCCCCGATCTTGAAGGACGCGATTGATCGCGTCGGCAGTTGAAAGACCTTGATCCGTGTAAACTTTAATCTCGGCCTTATCCTTCGGCGTGGACGAGTAGACCAAGTAGGTGTACGGATCAACAAATAGTCGAGCGATGCCCGAGCCTCGGTCATTTCGAATCAACATCTCTGAATACACACCAGGGGTCGTGTGAACCGTTTTGAGTTGCGAGAGCTCATAATCGCTGAGCGACATAAATCCGCCGGCAGCAACCGCCTCGATAGTTTCCGTTTTTTGACGTAGTGTTAAGGTTGTTGCGGAGTTATCCAAGATTGCTTGGCCGGCGCGAGAAGCCCGAAGGTCTAATAATGATTGACTAATCAAGCACATTGCGCCGTTATTCTTTCTGAAGCGGCGGTACCCAGCCTCAATCAGGTCGGTTACTTCATCAGGACCGTTAGCAAGAATGTTCCACGCCTCATCAATCAAAAATAACTTGCGCCGCGCCGGGTCGCCTAAGAAAACCTGCTCACCAATGTTGGCAATAATCATCAGTAGGACGACCGATTGAAGATCAGGCTTAGTGTTGAGCGCCTCGAGTTCAAGGACCGTAAATCGATTTTTAAAGTCACAATTGTTTTTACCGATGAACCATTTACCGTAGGAGCCGAGCGAGGAAAATGGCTCAAGACGATGACCTAAATCCTTGATGCGAATATCATCGTGTTCCAGTAAGGCATGCATAATGTGGTCGAGCTGGAGATCGCCATAGTATTTCATCCACTCCTTATTCAGGACGGATCGTAGTGTGGCTCGCTCGAGATCTTCCAGCACCGTGGTCGGCGCAACCATCGCAATCAGTAATTGAAGTAGCTGATCTTCAGCGCCTTCATCTTTTGCCGGATCGCCGGTAAAATCAGGGCGTCGTGTTTTCTCGGTGCCGCACAGGGAGGCGACATTTGAGAATGGGTTCAAACAGATTGTCGACGTGGGACCAAATTCAATGTAATCGCCCTTATAGGTCTCACAGAGTTTTTGATAACTCCCACCGACATCGACCGTCCACACTTGCCCGCCAACGGATAAAATTGAGCCGATAATGGCGTTGCTGAGGAAAGATTTTCCAGCCCCAGATGCGGCCGTTATACACATTGAATAATTAGTATCTGTATCCCATGAGGAGAACGACATGACCTGTCCGTTGCGACTCAATAGGGTTAAATCTGGCGTGCCGGTGCCGCGCCATTCAGAGTTAATGGGCAAGAACATGGTCGCGTGAGCGGTGGTGGCGGTATTGTAGGAACCAAGCTCTTTAATGGCCGTCGCATCCTGACAAAGCGGTAGTGAATTCAACAACACCGGCATTTGCATAAATTGGTTCACGAGCATCTCATAGCGATTGGTGCGCCAAAAGTTCTTCGCTGCCTGAGCAGCCTCATCCACTTCGTCCTTAGAGTTCGCAAAGACAATGGTAGAAAAACTCATTTCAATAGCGCGATTGCCGTCTTCCATCGACTTCATCATGCGGTCAAAGTCGACACGCTTCTCTTCCAAGATGGGTGCGAACTTTGCCATCGGCCCAGTCGCCTGGTTCACGGCGTAGGTACGAAGTTTTTCCATCTTCTCGCGTTTTTTATCGGCGGGCGGATAATAGATGTTGGCGCAAATCAGATAGTTCGTTCGAACACCGCCGAGCGATCCATCCATCGCGCCCGCGAAGAACTGCTGCTCACCGAAACGTGTGCGCTGTGGTCGTTTCTTAGGGGCTAATACCTTGATGTACTTACGTCGCTCTGAGTTACCGACTTCAAGGTGGTCTTCATAATTATCAACGGCATTCTCGAGGTCGAGGATCTGATCGGAAAGAATACGTGTCTTATCCCATTCCTGAAGTTCTTCTCGCCAAGGGGCATCTTCCTGCCAATTAAAGATAGTTGACATGGCCCGAATCCAACGCTGAGCGGTTAACGGCTGCGGCGACATCCGCATATTGCCAAGCGACGTGAGCATCTTGGTGTAGATATTTTTCAATGATTTGATTTCGGATTCCGTTGGCTCGACATCCGCAATTGGAATTTTTAGCGTCACGTACAACTTGACGTCGAACACCGTTCCCATGTTGTACACCTTCCCACCTTGATCGATCTTCAACGGCTTAGTGGTGTAAGACTTAAAGAATTTCTCTCTGGCATTCGTCTCTCCGGCAAAATCGGGATCGTGGTAATGCGCTCGCACCATTCGCATATCTGCCATGGGTTGATTGATGTCAGGATTACGCCACCAAAGGAACTGCAGGTGACTACCATCTGGATAACTGTCATCGAGAAAGGCTTTGGTTTGCTGCTGTAGGGGATCATCAGAGCCCGACACCGGCGTACACTCAAATCCTACGCCGATCGTCTTGTCATCCAGATAGAAAATGTGTGAGTCTTCGTCGAAGGCCAACACGGGAATAATGGACGTAAAGCGCTCTTCGGTTTGGAGGAAGAAATCCTTATAACGGCGCTTGAATGAGAAAAATTCTGGCATTACGAACCACTCCTAATCCAGCGCCACACATGCTGATCAACGCCTGCGCGGTAGCGGCCATCAGGGGCGATGACAAATGGAACCGCCTGAATATTAAATAGATGGGCTGTCATCAACGTGCGATCCAAGCCAGCGGTGTCGCAGTCAGCGCGACGCGGTAAATCTAGCAATGACTCACTCATGAAGGCGTCGATGGCGTTCAAGCGATCTTCGGCACACCACAGCGCCTTAGTCATGGTCAGCGATTCGCCGCCAAAAGCCGGAACAACGATAATTTTTGTCGTATATTGATCGGGTCTTTCCTGAGCCGCCTGAATAAAGCTTTTGCACGCGCTACAACGCGGGTCGGCAAAAACCAAAATTTCTTCAGGGCCATGCCCAATCGATATGGTATTTAACTGGTTGGCTTGTAATTGCCAATAATCTAGCGAGAGGTGTGTTTCAGAGTATTGTGCATCGGCGATGGTCACAATCTGCTTACGGCGCCAAGTGTCCGTAATCATACCCTGGACCGCATAGCGGCCGTCTTTAGAAAGAAAATATAGCTGTCCGTCATCACCCTGATAGGCGACGAAATCGGACTTAATATCAATCGAGGTTTGTTGCGTTGCGATACGACGTAAATCCGCCTCACGGTGGAATTGCTCGGCTAACGCGCGCGAACTATCGTCCGCCGCAACGAAGGTGCTGACGAAGACCGATAAAAGTGTTAGTGTGCGTAAGATCATGTTCATAGGCTACTCTCGGTAGAAATGAGAGGGACACCCACCAGGGTGCCCCCTTCGATTAGTTCAGGCCGTTAAGCATCTGAACTGCTTCAGTCGCCGCCGGAGCGTGCGCTAAAGTAGCTGTGAACAAGCTGTCGATGATAGTACCGATGTTGAACAAGCCAACGCCAGCGCCTACACCTACTGCGAAACCCATGAGTGACTGACGAGCAACGCCAGCAATAACACCCACTAGAACAAATGCACCGGCTAGCACTTTACCCAAGCTTCCGTTTAACCAGTCCTTCAACTGGGTGTAAACTGAGTCAAAAGTGGTGTCAGCAGAACCACCGGCAACAGCAGCGCCAGCAGCAGCAAGAGTTAGGCCAGAAGCCACAGCAAGAGTTACATTTTTTTTGTTAAGCATAATCACAATCTCCAAATTGATTGTTTAGTTATAAAACGCTACTCACCAGAATTAGTTTGTAGCGGTGAAAAGACACGGCGGGTCGCAACCGCTGCGTCCGGGTTTCCCAAAACCCATGTCCGAGGAACGATTTCAGTAAAAATGTAGCCAGGTGAAACAAGCGCACCGCTGCGCGCTTCCTCATAGGCAAACACTCTTATCCTCATCACCACAGACGGGGTTCGAACGGGAACTGGTCGGTCGGGCATCATGGGCGTCACAAAGTTATCGATCACTGGATCGCTTGCGATGCGTGGAAGCTCGACGGGATTTGGGGTGCTCTCGACGACGTCATCCTTGGCATCGCGGGCGTTGTGTTGGGTTGTGTCGGTGGTCTGCTTAAGCTCAGCGCTAGGTCGCTGACCACCATTTGTGGCGCTATACATGTCACGAACGCCAGTACAGTGCGCCTCATTTTGATAGGGGCAGGAAAATTCTTCGTCGTAGGTGTTAGCACATCCGGAAATCATTAGGGTGGCGGCTAGTGCCGTCAGATACTTAGTCATTATTATCTACCTCGAGCGTAAATCCGCTGGTGACAATGATTGATACTTCGCGCCCTGCCGAGATGGTGACCACTGGGAATATCTGCTCTGCAAGTGAGAGATAATAGTCAGCGAGTTGATCTAGACTGTTTGCTGCACCTTGGGAGATGCCGTGTTGTACCGAATCCGTATTGAAGTTGTTTTGATACTGGGCTTGATCACCGACATTACCCGTGGCGATCGTAGGGATTGGGGCGGAGCCGAAGGCTTCCGCTAAGCCAGAACCAAATCCAGCTAGCATCGTGTTGGCAAGCAACGCGCCTGTGCGATGTACAACCGGGCCGCGAATACCCGCTTTGCCGTCTTCACCTACGGCGTAGGCTTGAATGCCTTGCTCAATGATCTCTCCGTCAGTGGTGACGCAACTGAGTCGTTCGGCGCGCATAATCGCGCGTTCGCTGCTTAGGTTTCCAAACCCAGACATGGTGAGAAAGCACTCATTTATATCAACGAGATACTCATTGGGGAGAATTGCATCATGTTGAATTCGCACCAATACCGGATAAGGGTCCTGTGAGGCCTCGTTGCCCGTTGGTGCATCCAAACCGTTAATGAGGACACCGGTGAGAATCGATCCCGATGGAATTGTGACGGAATCGTCCGATTCCTCGACCACCTCGACGGTTGGAACAGAGCGAGTCGTAAAGACTTCTAGGCCGGTCGCATTCATCGAGGCATTAGCACCTGAAGCGGGTGTCGTATTATTCGGCGCTTGGGCGGCGCGCTGACGGAAGTAATAGGATGGGTCTTCAGTAATCTCTGGATCAACCACATCCGGTGTTGGTGTTGGTGGGCGTTGAATAACCACCCGTTCAGTGACCGGGGTGACCGGGGTGACCGACGGCTGGGTTGTGTTGGTTGGCGTAGCGGTAGTGGCGACAGGTTGTTGGCCATCTTCAACGCGCCAACCTAAGTCCTGAAGTTGGGTTTTTAGGGAGCTTAGCTCTAACTGGAGGACACGAATATTTTGGGTGACATCAGGATCATTGCCGCGACGACGGCGCATCTCAGCAAGACTGACATTCAGATCCTCATTGGCGGATTGTGCCTCCCTAACCTCTCGCTCGAGACGCGTGACCTTAGAGATCAACGCCTCAATCCCCATTTCTCGGGTGTTGCTTGAGGTCAAGACGGTGCGCTCATTCGGGACATGGCGGATAGGGCCAGCTTGGTCGTCGTCGCCGCCACCAAACATCATCGACATCATCATTAGCAGACCACCGCCGCCGACTAAAGCAATAATCTTACGGTGCTTGGATGGCAGCATTTTCCAGCGAATTGCTGGATTGATTGCCTGGAAGAGTTCGTCTTTATTCATTTACACCTCGCTGATCGATCAGTGAGGCGCGCTCGACGGTTACCACTTCCTCGTAATTACGCTTTTGTACGACGTACACTTCAGTCGATTGCCCGGGGGATAGCGCGTGATTAGGGAATGCAGCGACCGCGGCTATATCCCAGTCTCCACAAGCATCTTCGTAAAACTCAATCGCGGAATGGTGATTGTTCGTAGCGCGGCCAATGTGAACGATAAAGTTGTGTCCCACGATAAATTGCTCGCCGAACGTAATATCCAAGCCGAACTGTCGACAGCGAGGAAGGACAGCATTCACTGTGGAAGCCATGGTGTAGCCAGGCGGTATTTGCTGAAGGGCAATCGTGCGAAGCAGGGATTCAATTGTCGTTAAATACGGGTTACTTTCCTCCCACGCTTTAGCGCGCTGAGAAACGCGCTGCACGGAGGATTCATCAGACTTCGTTAGCCTCAACGTGATTTCGCGCGACGGAATTCGACGTGGAATCAAGGTCAGGTTTAAAGCGACCGCCTCGGACTCCTTCTCAGTGATGAACAAGGTCACCGGTTCGTCAGCCGTGGTACCCAGATAGACCACATTATCACGCACTTCGACGGTGGTGCCCGAGGAGGTAGTGGTGACATCGGGTGACTCAAACGGCGTGACAATGCGATTTAGATGATTGATTGCGACCGCGAGAATTTGGTTCACTCCCGGTTCCATGGTAACCACCATAGGGCCATTACCCGAAGTCGTCGTGGGGGCAGCCGCAGGGGCTGATCGAGGTGAAAGCGCTTGATTCACTTCAGTGGGATCTAAGCGAGGTGGTTGAGCGACCACAGTGGGAGTGGGTAAATCTCGACGAGCTTCTACGGCCGGAACAACCGGAATATCCTGGGCATTCAACGGGGGAATAAAGGCAGTAGTGAAACCGATAGCGAGCAGGATTAGAGAGCGATTCATTGAGCATCCTCCCAACCAAATAATGATGCCGCCATGAGCGCTAGCGAGTAAATAAACAAGGAACAAATGCCAAGCGCTGACAGTAAAACAACCGTGAGCGGGAGATCCGGCATTAGAATAAGTAGTAGCCCTATAGACAGTGAAAGTGCCGTCAGAGCAAGGATGAACCGGTAGGCCAATAGCCCCTTTGATAGCACCTTGGAAGAGACTTTCCGTGGCTGACTTTGCGCTGTGGGGGCGAAAAGTGTGCGATTAAGGAATGACGTGTTGAATACTTTCATTGGTTTAGCTCCCCGCGCTGCTGCATTTGCTGGAGCATCTTCTGGTTGCGAGGGCGACCCTCGTAAGAATTGATGTGCGTAATAACTGGAGCAAAGTTGGCCGTTGTAATCTCAAACTCAAAGGTTCTGATTGAGCGGTTGTCTTCGCCATCTGCGGAACGCACAACACTATCGCCAAAAACGAAGACGCGATTCGTTTGCGGTTCGTACTCGACCTCTTTGGCCTCGTAGCGCATGACGATTCGATCGAGGCGAATGTCTTCCGCTTGGAGCTGCATCGAGTCAACCACCTCGTTATAAATACGAGGCGATAACATGGGTTTAATACGGTCGGTAACAAAGTCAACGTTCGCCGGATTAACATTACCCAGTGTCATGGCGAGAAACAGTGCCCACGACTCTTTATAACCTTGAGATGAATCGGACTCTGCGATCCAGGCATCCTCGGTCAAGGTGAATGGCTGAAGGATGATCCGCTCCTTATTCTCGAAGGCAATCATGGCCAACATAAAGTTACAGATGACGAGCGCAGCGAGAACAAGAAAGTTGTAGCGATTGACAATCTTCATGCCTTCGAAGGTTTTTAGGTAAATAGATAGATTCATGGTTACACCGGATAGATTCGTTTCAGGAACGGGTTGATCATGACTCGACCACGAGCAGGCATGACGCCGTAGTGATAGAGCGCGTGCATGAGAAATCCATTGGGCATGGAGTCTCGGTACTTGGAGTAGGCTTTGGCCATGACAATACCGACCACTGTAAAGATGAGGGCCATGTCTAGGACCATGCCAATCAATAGACCCATAATCACTGGCAAGATCTGATCGAGCGACCACAAAAGAAGGTGCGGCGGATCATCACAGCGGCTAGGTATGTCGATTTCTGGGTGCATGAATAACTCGTCCTACGTTTTGCTTGAGTTAATAATTACCCACTTGAAAATGATTTATCGCGACATCTCTGCCCAAAAGGGGCAGAGACGCGAAGAAAGTTGTTTTTTTTTAAATTCTTTTCTGGAAGTTACCCATAGCAAGGCCTAGAGCAATGCAAACAATGGTAATTACGAGAGGGATAATGACGGGATCGAGTAATATCGGCGCTACAAACAGTCCAATGACGATAAATATGGCGTATTTTATGACCGCGAGGGAATAGGAATGAATAATGGGGCTTGAATAGTTAAAATTAGATCGCTTGATGCGCCAGGAGGTGAATCCATCATAGAAGGCGGGAAAGAGTAGGACAAAGAAATACGGGAGCCAGCTTTCCATCAGTGACCAGCGCACCATGGTTTGATAATAGGCGCTGGCGAAGGCTCTCAATCGGTTGTCGACGTAAACAAACCATGGGTCAGAGCTTGCGCGAAAAACATCGCCGTCCTCGGGCGTATTATCTTCAGCCGGCATCAAGAACTGATAGACGGAGGCATAAAAGCCGGAATCGATTAAATGTCGGTTGTAGTAGCCGTTGGCGCGATGACTAATTTCGTCGTAGGCGTCTTCCCCTAACCTCGATGACATCAACGCGGACTCCTCTTGGATCACTCGCTGTGTGTAGTCACCGGGAATGATGGTCAAAATCACAATCGACTCAAAGAGGAGTATAAAGAGTAAAAACGTGAGGCCACCGCGATCACGCATGTCGAAGCTCCGCGGATTGTAAATAGAGGCGATGTAGAGATCGACCAAAGGTCAAGCTAATTAGGTGTTGGGTCGATAAGTACGTATCAGTAAATGCAAGACCTCCGATTGTTATTGATCGGTGGTATTGTAGGTATTGACTAAGCGAATCAGCGATCGACGAAACCAAGGCGCTAAGAAACGTCTGTGCATGACCTTTTGGAGTCGAAACGGTTTGATGATCAAGTTGATAGAGCTGAGCGGCTCGAGAAATAATTTGTATCGAGAGCGGCTCTTGGTCGCTTGAGGTGCGAAGCTCTAAAGGGAGTGCGGTGAAGACATTATCTATGACGACCCCGATTGTTGGCCACCAGCCCTGAGCGAGCGAAATGGTCGTTTTGGTTGATTTATTTAGCATTAGTCGGTCACTGTTCATTGTGATTTTCTCGGTTAATTACTGACTAGGATAGGGAAACGACCCTTTAGAATTTTCCCGCCTGAAATCTTGGCGATGTACTCAAGATTCGGTAAGGTGCCGAGAAGTTGAGCGGGGAAAAGATCCGCCTCCTCCTCAGACATGCGCTCTCCCATGCTTGAAGAGTGGGAATGTGGGGCATCCCCTTTTGATGAGGAGCTTTGGCTTCGGATGACGGTTTTAACGATGGTCTTAGGGAGGTTATCGACGACAAACTTCTGGGTCTCGGAATCGATCACGCGCATGGAAATCAAATTATTGAGGTTGCCGAGCATTTGGTAGGCTAGCGCCCGGTTTCCAAGGCGAGCTTCCGCGTCGGAGATAGTCTGCATAAATAAGGTGGTGACCATCGCGCTTCCACGCCCTTTGTTGAGTAGCTGGATCAAAGGCATATTAATTACCTCCCCGGCCTCGTCGACAAAAATATTCAACTTCTTTTCGGTGTTGTTCATGTTGTAGCGTGTCCCCGCTTCACTGGCGATCTGGCTCAAAATAATGGAACCGAGCGATGAGGCGACGACGGCATCGGTCAATGAGCTCAAGCCGACATAGAGGACCTTATTATTCTCAATCATTCGCTTAGCGGTCAGAATTGGTCGATGGTCTTGTTGATCGTTGTAGTCCGGTGATAACAATTCGTTCATGGTGTTCGCTGTCAGCATATTGAGGATGGGGATGAGGTTGGAAATCATCTTGCCAAAATGCGCTGCATCGTGGGTAAACATACTGATCAAGCCGTCAATTTCCGGCGATGGATACTCGGGTTCAACTTCCTCTTTGTACATAATAATGAGGGACTTAGCCTGGCCGGTTAGGGTATCTTTTTTTGCTTCAGCAATGGCCTTAGCCACCAAGTTTGAGCCTCGCTGGGGGAAACATTTGATGGTATAGGCTTCGATCGCCTTGACAACAATGCCATCGGCGCCGGTTTCAATGTAATGTTTTAGGTCGCGCAAGGTGGGGCGTTGATAGCAAATCGATAGCCCTTGGGCGATGTCGTTGACGGCCTTCCACGCGAACGCTTTAAAGGGGTCACCACCACCTTCTGATGGGATCAAGGAGGCGATACGCGAAGCGATTTCAGTGACTCGGCTGTATTGAAGTAAATCAAAGCGGCAACTTTGAGTGGGAAAATCAGGATGAAAAAAATGGAAGTCATCCTCTCTCCCTAAATCACGACAGGCGCGCTTCATGTTGGCAAGCGCCTCCTGATCGGATTTCGGATCGATGAGAATAACGGACTCCCCACGAGCAATTGCTTGGGAGACCAACAGGTCGGAAAGGCGAGTCTTGCCTGCCCCGGTCGTGCCAAGCACCAGCATCATGCCGGCGGTATGGACTAATGATTGGTGAAGGTCTGTCTCTTTAGGCTCTAAGCCATGTATCCACTTATAGCCCAGGGCATGATCGTCTTTGAGTGTCTTATGACTATTGTCCACGACATCTGACATACTGCGCTTGGTGATTTCATAGGCCCTTTGTGCGTGTTTTTGCTCCCATACGAAACCGCGGCCAAGCCACAGTTGACCTTTGTTTTTCTTACGCGATATTTTTGTTAACAGTGCAGTAAGCTTCGTAAACTCCAAAGGCCGACCTTTCAGATTTCGTTGAAGCTGATGAAGCCGATACGCTGAGGGCAAGCGAATGCTCGCCATAAGTATGGCGATGGCAGAGACCCAGAGTACGGGGCCGACGGGCATCGATGTCAGCTGCGCTGCACCAAAGGCGACAAAGGCTGCGATAACCCAAATAGCAACAGCCTGTGACTCATAGTTAGGTCGCCACGGGTTCTCGTAATCAAACTGATCATCCTTCATGAGCAAGCTCCTGTGTGATTTCGTCGTCGGAAACGTTAATAGCCTCGCCCTCACCGTTTATGAAACTGCGATGAATAAGGTACTTTTTAAGTTGGCCAGGCTTAATGCTGTTATAGGTGGCTGCACGCTGTAACAACGAGCTAAACGCGTCTGGGTCGAAGATAAATGGGTGGCCCGGTTTAATCTCAGGGTCAGCCTTTCTTAATTGTCGATAGAGTCGTAGTGTTGAGTTAACGAGTTGATCGGTAAGGTCAGTATCAACCACTCGAGCGCCAGGCATTCTCGGTACCATGGAGACATCGAGGTGACGTTTTAAAATTTTGGCGTTAAGTTTTACGACGTCGACGTTCTTGACTTTCGTCACGACTTCTCGGAGTGAGATAGGTTGGTTGGGTTTAGGGTTGTCGTGACGAACGAAGCTCTCGCGAACTAATTTAGGCACCAATTTATGTGGGTCTAGGCCTAAGCACTGAAAGGTATCGAGCAGGAGTACGTACTGTTTGGCGTCGTTAGGGCTTTGGTAAATGGAATCGTTGCCCAATTGAAAGTAGTCCAGTATCTCGAGATATTTAACCATGGTCGGGGACGCCTTTTGTTCAAGAATCGCATCATCTTTAAGGGTGGAGGGCGAAGGATGTGGTTTGGATGATTTAGGTTGAACGGATGGCGAGGCCTTCGCGGACTTGGTTTTTGTTTTTGTCTTAGGTTTGGATTTGGATAACGTTTTAGGTATCGCCATTTGTATGTTGAGCTTTTCGGTGGTGCCGAAGGATGGTGCATCGGCAAACGCCTCATCAAAGACATTCACTTCGCCAGGCAGCGTCAGGTCATCAAACGCTTCTGCGACGGGGGTTTGAACGGCCTGTTGCACTTCATCTTGATTTGCCAAGGGGGGTGATGGCTGGTCTTGGTTGGATTCAGCACTGGCGTCATCTTGATCGATTAGCGCGCCCCACCCCACTTCGGAGGGTGAATCGCTAGACGTGGTGGGTTCAGCTTGGTCTTGAGTAGTGATGGCTGAGTGAGACGTCGAGGGTTCAGGCATTGATTCTGAAGCAGGTCGGTCGGTGTGCGTTGTATCTGAATTGGCGTTATCACCGGTCGCGGAGTCGTTGGTGACCTCCTCAAACGTGTCACCTTCCGCGGGGGGTGGTGTTAAGGAAGCAACCGTAGTCTCGGGCAGATTAGAGTTCTCATCGCTCGCATCATTGTTATTGGGCGGATAGATGTACTCGGCGTGCTTAATACGCAGCGATTCAATGGGGATCTTACCGCCAAGGGAAGCTGGGTAGATAACATGGTAGCGAGCGAACTCCTGCTTTTTATCGGATGCCCAGCCGAGCGCAACTTGGCGATCGATTAATATATCAGCAATGGAGTCTTTATTGCGTGGAACATTGTTAGCGTGTCGCTTTTCAAGGTACTTACCGAGTTCCTGCGACGCCATTCCCCAATTTATAAAGACGCCAGCTTGAAGCACCCAGAACATCGGAGAATCTTTACTGTTGGCTGGGTATCGTCGAGCTAAGGCTTGTAGTGCCTCTTGAACCACTCGATCGATCGGCACGCCAAAGGACATCAGTGAGCGCTCATTCTTATAGTGGTTGCTCTCTAGATCGATGCGGGTGGATTCGGCGTCGGCGTGCTCGACAATCTCTTTCATCGTTAAACTGTTGGGTTTGCCGATAAGTTGACTGAGAAGTGAAAAGTGAATCTCGTGGGTCAATATTCTCTCAATGTCGGGGGTAATGATGCGTTCAATACCGCGACCCGCGTGAATGTCGTGTCGGCCATAACGACCAATTCGCCAGGAGCAAAAGTAATGGGTTACGCCCTGAGATTTCGCCCAGTCGAACAGGGATGCCGCTGAGGGTAGCCAATCGACATCTTCGCTTTGATCGAACGAGGGGTGATTGTCAGGTCGAGAGATCCGCTCCGTTACATCGGGATGCGCGTAGACGCGAATGTCGGTAAACACCTTACCGACGTCATGGAGTAGTCCTGCGTAGAAAAGCGCGAGCAATCGTCGGTTGGTAACACTCTCTCGCTGGTCCGGTGTGGCATCCGCGCTCAGCTCGTGGCCGCCACCTGCTCTGAGTGAAAACAAGCCTACTTCCAAGGAATGACGAAATAATCCCATGGCACCTTGATGGTGTGTGTCTTCAGAAGCAGGAAGCAGCTGCACCAACTCGGCGTAGCGTGATAAGACCTCGTCGAGCAAGATGTCATGCTGGGGTTTGAATGGTAACAACTCGCGGATTTGCTTAATAATATCCTGTTGCTCACCAAGTATATATTCCGGCAAACACACGGGTAGTCCCCTCCCCCACGGCGGCCATCGTAGGTTTTCATCCCGTAATTGGTCTGGGGTTTGGGATTGGACAAAATGGGTAAACCGATCAGGGGGTGGTGAGCCCATACCTAACAGGCTAAATAACTTCTGAATCATCTAACGCTCTCCTGTTGGCGGATATTGTCGCAAGATCAGGGAGCAGTTATTCGGTTTACTCTGCCCGAAAAGGGCAGAGACACGCAGAAAATAATTAATTGTTTGGGGCAAGCTGATAAAAAAGGAGGTTGTATGTTGACAAGAAAATTATATCTACTGGCGAGTATCGGCTTAATGGGCTGTGCTTCGAGTGAACCGGCGCCAATCATTGAAGTCACGATGGTTCAGCGTGACTATGTAAATGAAAAGAGTGTCGATCGAGATGCCACCAGCACGTTCCAACCGAACGCGATTGCCGGGGCCGCGATCGCGGGAGAGGGTTACCGTCATGTTATCGCATTTAGGCGATCAACCCTTGCACCTGAAAAGACGGAGACACCGTTAGTGGCTGACACGGATTCACCGGCGACGGAATCGAATGCCGCTGAAGACAGCGAGGACGCATCGGACAGCACCGAACATAACATCGACGCTATCGACACCCATCAGGACTCCGATGAAGCGAGTGCTTCAACCAACCAGGATGCCCCGTGTGGTGAAGCGTCGTTACGTGACGAATCCATGTACTCGGACGGGTAACATGAGCTGTGAGATAGCCATACTTTGCGAGAAGCCCGTGCAGGGAAAAGCCATCGCATTAGCGCTATCTGATTCCGCGGTAAAACGCGGCAGTTCCTATCGCCTGTCTATTAATGGTTCGTCTGTGGTGGTGGTGTGGTCCATTGGTCATATCACCAGCTTAAGCGACCCCGAGGCCTACTCTGAAAAGTACAAACGATGGCGCCTCGAAGACCTGCCTATCATCCCTAGATTGTCGCAAATCAAGCGGGAAGTGAATCCTAAACAATTCAAACACCTGCAGTATGTAGTGAAGATACTTGAAGGCGCTGGCCGTATTCTGGTGGCGACCGATCGTGACCGCGAAGGTGAGTTAATTGCTCGAGAGATTCTATCGCGGTGTAATCTATCTGATTCAACCCAGTTGTTTCGGGTGCCTATCAACGCTTTGGATGATGTGTCAATTCGCTCAGCGTTCAAACATCTTACGCCGCACCAATTGGAAAATCGACAAGCGAGCTGCGCGCAAATGCGAGCGATCGCAGATTGGCTGTTGGGATTAAATTTAACGCGACTATATTCACTCGTTCACGGGGATAACATCACTGGGAACAGCACCATTCACATCGGGCGCGTGTCGACCCCTACCTTGTATCTGGTCTGGCTGCGTGAAGCGGCAATTAGCGCTTTTGTGCCGCACTGGATCTATCAGGTAAAAGCGACGTTTGGCGTTGGTCATCTTAGGTTGTCCGGGGAATGGGTTTGCCAAAGTGAAGAAGTTGATGATCGAGGCCGGTGCCTATCTCAGCGCGAACAGCAAACGGTGCTTCATCGTTGCACCGAAATTGGTACTGCGAGATTAGTTTCCCATGTCAGTGAAACCAAGCGCACGGGCGCACCACTTCCGTATGACCTGAATACGCTGCAATCAAAGGCTATTCATTCTATAGGGTGTACCGCGAAAGACGTTCAATCTTCTCTACAGTCTCTTTATGAACGACATGGACTCATTACATACCCAAGAACGGAAAGTCGATACCTCCCCTCTTCATCTAAGCGCACAGTGGGACTGACCGTTGAGGCAATACGTCGAGACGATGTGGGGGCGAAGCTGGCGGTCTTCGTATCGACTCAACAATTAGATCAGCGTGTTTTCGACGACCAAAAGGTACACGCGAATCACCACGCAATTATCCCGACATCAAAATCGATTGACCGTAGCGTATTATCGCCACTGGAAAACAAATTGTACGATTTAATTGCCAGGTCGTACCTGGCTCAATTCGCTCCACCGTGCATCGAAGAGCACTCACTGGTGACGCTATCCGTTGGTCATGAGCGATTCGAGTGCCATGACAAGCGAATCGGGCAAATCGGTTGGCGAGCGATCACCCAAGGCAAGTACGATGGGCGATTTACGTCGGCGTACAGTGCCGTCGATGAACGTTTAGACCTCAGCCACCTCGATGCGGGTGATACGATCACTCTACTTGCGTTGAACGCACACGACTATGAAACGTCTCCTCCTCGGGCCTATAGCGAAGGAAGTTTGCTTAGCGCGATGAAAAACTTGCCGCGTGAAAGTCTGAATGGTGACCATGATGCGATAAAGCAGCTCGCGGGTACCGGTGGCATTGGCACAGCAGCGACACGGGCGGAAATTGTGTTCAATTGCCTTCAAAGGGACTACCTAGTTCGCGATACTGGAACAAGTCGGTTGCAATTAACAGAGCGAGGTCGACAATTACTTCTTTTAGTTGACATAGCTATCAAATCACCCTTAGTGACTGCCTTATGGGAGAGCGATTTAGAATCAATCGAAATAGGCAGGATGAGTGAAGCGGATTTTTATAAAAAGGTCGCTAGCTGGGTGAGAGATATTGTCGAGAAATCACGTAACCATATTGACGCCAAGGATAGTGTTAATGTCCCTCGAATTAATTAGCCTTCAGCGATCGTTAGCCTGTGACGGCGAGCGGGTGAGAATTATTCACGACCTGGCGATGCGTGTGGTGAGCGATGAGTACCTACAAGAGTCGCTGTCGACGTTAGATATGTTGGTAAAGGCCTGGCAGTACGGCAGAGCGCCGGGTAGAAAGCACGATACTTTACGGGTAGGTTTTCACTTTAAGAACGGTAGAGTGTGCGAATTTGTGTGCGACTACATCTACCTTCCTGGTTCGGTGGTTAGGCTTTGTCGGGAATTATACGACCGAAGTTTAATGGTACCGAGGTCGGGGGTCTCGAGTGACTTTGTCTTAAAAGTTCACAAGAAAGATGGGTTGAAACTTGTACCGTTTAAGCGCTTTGATCAACGGGGTGATGAAGCGGTCAACAAGCACTTAGCTCAAGGCGAAACTGTGGTCAGCTTGCATAATTAAAAAAATGTGAGATGTTAGTTGTACGTCAAAGGAGGACGACAACATGAAAAAATTACTATTACTAATTATGATTTGCGGGACCTTTTTTGGTTGCGCGTCAAATGAAGTTCGCGAAGCGGTTCAAGCGGAAGAAGATTCGCGTGATATTCAGGCGCAGCGTAACGAGATGCTTGAAGAAGAAATTGATGAGTTGCCATCTTGGGTTATTGACATCCCTAAGCCTGACGCCGAGGGCGTCTACGCAATAGGCATGGGCGCATCCAGCAACCTCAACTCGTCGATGCGTAAAGCGCGACTTCAAGGACAGTTTGGTTTGGCGGAGCAATTTCAAAATGCACTCGTCGGTAGCGAGCGCCTTTACACCACAGATACCAACTCACAAACGGTCGAACGCTATGTAGCGCTGATTGATAAAATTGTCGATGAGGTTCAGGTGGTTGGCTTTGAGGTGGTGGATCAGGAAGTAAAGGCCGTCAATGGCCAGTTTACCACCTACGTATTAATGAAGCTCCCTTATGCTGAGTTCAATCGTTCGCTTCAGGCTCAACGTACCGATTCACTCGCGCAAGAAATGACCGATGCGTTTGATGACCTAGAGCGTCGATTAAGTGAGCGTCGTGAAGCTGCGCGAGAAGATGAGCGTCACGCGATGGAGGTATCGGGTCAACAGGTTGAGCAGCGCTTGGACTTGATCGGGGGTAATAGTGATTCGGTCAACAGCGTTACTGAGACCATTCCAGAAGCTTAAGGGTTACGGTTAACCTGGCTTAATCGAGTCAGGTTAACCACGTTAGACAGCCAGCACCCATCGACTGCACGCAGTCACTCACTCGTATTCGGCTGGACATCATCGTTCGTTTGATCGGCGCTGATGATCGTCAGAATTTCTTCGTAGGATGTTGCGTTAACACGCGCCGTTGTGGTGACTGAGATCACCGTAGTGAGTTCGTTATCAGAAAGCACTTCATTACCACTGACACGCACATCTGATTCATTGCCCTGCGCGATCTCAGTAATTGTTTCTATGGCGTTCTCAACAACGGGTACTGGTGCCTCGTCGTGGCTATTTTCCTCGGCGAGGGAGGGTAAGGTGACCATAACGGATAGGACCGCAAAGATGATTTTCATTGGTTGCTCCCTGTTTTGTTATAACTCCTAAATTAAAAATAACACGCGATGGCAAAAGTACGAAACTTCGATACCTTGCGTTTGAGCGTTTTCATGAGAGGATAATGGCGAGGAGATTAACTATGTTTAAAAGGATGTTACTAAAATTTCTGCTGAGTGCCCTACTCGTGAGCCTATCGACGCTAGGCTGGGGTGAATCGGTTCGATTATCGAAAACCATCGACTTCCCCACCTACATTTCAATCGAACAGGGTATTGAGATTGCTGAACGGCAAATTATGATTGAGGCAGGACGTCGCGCTGGGGCGGCAATTATTCGCCGGGATCTACTCGACGGCAATGCGTTGCGTTCGAGTGTCGACGTGTTTGCAAGTTCCGTTGTGACACTGAGTGATGTTGAACACCTGGTCATCGAGGGCAGCCCTCGGCAGCTTCAGGTCTCCGCTACGACTTCCGTCGACGATTCGATTTTAGAACAACAATTACAAATTCTTCAGGCCAACAGATCGCTATTAGCCGAGCTCGATGAGGTGTACGCAATGCGTAACGAAATTGAACAGCTCTCTGCGCCAGGTGGCGGTCTCATTCGACGTTTCAACGATGTAGAGTCCAGCTTCTCAAGCGCGCTAACCTTATCATCCTTGGATCGCTTGGCGGAAATGACGGAGATTCGTAAGGAGTTAGATCGTATTCGCCGGATCGCCGACTACCGACAGGTTGAACTGCTCGCACCTAACGACCCTCAGTACAGCGAAGGGGAAGTATCGATAACGATTACTTCGGTCGATCGTGTGGAAGGTGATTATCTCATTCAGGTTGGTGTGAGTGGTTTTAAGTTTAAGGTCGTTCAGGAAGACTACTTAGGCTACAACGCGGAGCGCTGTTTCAAAACGTTTGCTGTCGTGGATGTCGCCGGACAAGCTCAGTCGACAGAAGTGGGTAACGACTCCAGGGAGAGATCAAGCCAAAATCGTATCGCGATTGATGAACGTCTGGTGTTTAGGGTTAGCGCGAGTGATTTGTCTGGCGGGAGAGAACTTGAAACCAGCGCGATGCACGTTTTGATCGATCAGTGTGATAACGAGCCGCTTGCGATTCTCGAACGATTTGACTTAGGGATTTGACGATTAGGTCGTGATTTGATACAAAATAGCGTGTTTTGATACTAAAAAATGATGCTTTTAGTAGAATTTTTGTTAATAAGCTGTCATTAAGCTGTTATTAAGCTGTTAGCAACCATAACAATTCAGTTAAAAACCTGTAAAAATTGTAAAATTTTCGGTTGGCAGGCAAATGGTAACATGCTGGCAGGCAAATGGTAACATGTTGGCAGGCAAACGGTAACATGCTGGCAGGCAAATGGTAACATGTTGGCAGGTAAACGGTAACATGCTGGCAGGCAAATGGTAACATGAGGGTTTTTAACGAGTCTTGAACGCTGAAAGCCAGATCGAAAGCGGCCAGAAGACGTTCTGATAATCGCTCATTTTTCGCAGTATTGTTATAGAGTTTTTAAGGTTTATAGAGTCATAGTGCTTATAGCGTAAAAAAAAACGGGCTTCGCCCAACAATAACAACAATAGGCGGTAGTGAATTTGAGAGCACAGATTTTGCGACTATCTCAATCGGCCGATGAGCTAAACAGTTCGCTTGAATTTTTGAGGGGCCAGCAACAGAAAGTATCCGTGGTGATCGCGACGCGTTTGATCGAGATGGCGTTGGTGTCCGATGACCTGAGTGTGATGCGAGGTGTGTTAACAGAGCGACTTAAAGCCGAAGCAAAATCGATCACGGCTCCCGCCATCAGTAAATTTTTAAATGTGAAAGCGAATAGCGCGAAAGGCGTGGTGAGCACTGCTGAATGGGGCGTATGGATTCACGACATTGAAGCGCTGGCTAAAGTCAGCCATCGCCGGGGCGAGCACGGCGGGAGAAATGCAAATATCTATGAATTTAAGCTTTCACCAAGCGACGGAGAGCGCTTACAAGCGTTTATTTCATTAAAGGATGAGCCTACGAAATACACCTCAATACTTCGGTGCTTTGTGTTCCTGGGGGCGTTTAGTGGGACGATGAATCAGCTTTTCAGTTTATACGAGCAGTTTAAAAGTCAGTTTGATGATAATGAAGATCTGTCAATGAGTGAGAGAATCTTCAGGAGAACGATGAAAGAATTGACCGATGCTGGGTTCTTTCAAGTGAATGAAAACAGTGGGGCGTTCAAGTTTTTTATGAATGACACGATGCTTAACTCACTGGGCGCTAAGCGGAATACTGGCGCCGCCCTATCGCGGTTCAAGGAAGGCAGGCCGTTCCGTGTCGAGGACGATACGCGGTCAACGGTTCACCGAGATCTGCACCAAAGTCACTATCAGGTCGGCCTTTACAAGAACGACGATGGCATCAAAAGAACGGACCCCATATTCATTCCTCGTGGTCGTCAGGGATTGGTGGCTTGGATGGCGGCAAATTCAGGGGTTGGCGATCTCGGTGCCTGCTCACTTGATGACTTTAAACTCTCCACCATCTTAATCAGTCGGGTTCATCAAATGTATTTAGAGATGAAACGCAAAAATGATGCGATACCCGTTGAAACTCGGCTTAAGGAAGATGAGTTTGATAAACTTTATCGCGGTCACGCGACGCAATGGATTCAGATTAACCTCTCTGAATTAGCGAAAGCGTGTAACCAGACGGAACGAACGATTATGAAACGGTTGATCCGACTACGAGACTGCCGCATTTACTATCGAGAAGCGATGAATGAAGAAGTGACGAGTCGGTCGGTCATTCATGGGCAGGGCGATCCGTTTACTGAAATAAAGTCATACAGCGTCTTAGAGAATGTGACTGAATCAAAACGGGGTGAGGTCAGCTTTAGGGTCACATCGGATATTGCAGACCGAATCAAACATAGTTCAATGGATCTCATTCGTCTCACCAATTACCCGCAAGTGGTATTTAGTTGCGTGTTGACAGCACGAGGACTTATTAGTAATCAAGCGAGGGAAGCGAAAACGTTCCTACTGTCAGACTTTCAGTTCGCAGCGGTCCACCCGGAACGGTTAAGTTTTAGTGCGTTCCGCAAGGAGATCATCAGCCAATGTGTGCTCGAGGATAATATCTACGGCTTTAGAGCTGGGGGGTTTATCTTTAGTTTGATTGACTCCGAGGAGGCAGTCGACGAAATCATCGACAGCCAGGGCTATCGATTCGGACCTCAACCGAAACGTCGGCGCGAGACGGAGATGGTGATTCATATTCAAATCGACCCGACCGATCAAGTCTTAGGTGATAACGGATTCTTGACCCTTGGTAGGCGTCGCAGATTAATGCCCTCATCAAGCGATCTGGATGTCCCAACCAATTTAGAGCTCGCGCTGTAAGTTTTCACTTAGCCCCGGCATAGTCCGGTTTGGTACCCTTTTCAAAGTAGCTCGTCTTGCATTCTGGATAGTTAGAGCAAGACCAGTAGGTGACAGCGGCGCGTTGCTCGGTTTTTTTACTTCGCTTACGTATTAGGGGGGAGCCACAGTCTCGACAATCATAGTCAGGCGACGGGATAGCCGGTAAGCCATTGTTATCAAAGTAAGTCGTTTTGCACTTGGGGTAACCCGAACAACCCCACCAGTTTCGGTCATTTGTCTTGCGCTTGATAAGCGGCGACTCACACTCAGCACATTGATGCTTCTTAGAAAGCCCCTTCACGGCCTTTTTACCGCTATTGCGCGTAAACTTACAGTCTTCATTGTTACAGGCAAGGAAATCGCCGTATTCGCCCTTCCTGGGGACGAGAGAACCACTTTGGCATTCTGGGCAGGACTCATACAAATTCTCCGTTGAAATATTGAACTCGGTGTCGAAGCGCTTAAGCATCGCTTTTAACCATTGGCATTGTTTATCGAAAAATTGATCTCCGCGGAGTTTTCCTTCTGCAATCAAGGCAAGGCCCTGCTCCCAGATCGCGGTCTCAGAGGGGTCTGTTACTTCGCGGGGAAGTGCCTCGATGAGCGCTCGGCCGGCGTCCGTCGAGATGATGTTCTTTCCCGACGGTGAAATGAATGACCGCTTTTTAAGTAACTCAATAATCCCGGCTCGTGTTGCCTCGGTACCCAAACCATCGATCTCTCTGAGCGTCGCCTTAACGCTGCCGCTGGCCACCGTTTTAGAGATATTCGCCATGGCCGAAATTAATGTGCCCTCTGTGTATCGAGAAGGCTTTTTTGTTTGTTTTTTCAAAAGCTCTGTCTCGATGTTCTGACCGATCGCGCCCGGATTAACGGGCGAGAGTATCGCTTCGTCCTCGTTGGCTTCGTCTGACTCGCCTTCAGACCGAGTGAAGCGTTTCCAACCTTCCTCCGTAACACTTCGTCCGGTTGCTTTGAATGTCTCACTCGCACACTCAATTAAAATTGTCGTTTGTAAGTACGCGTGAGCCGGGTAAAACTGCGACGCAAAACGACGGCAAATCAGCCAATACACCTGTTTTTCAGCTTTTGAAAACTTGCTGACATCCGGGTTGTTGGCGGTCGGAATGATGGCGGTATGCGCCGTCACCTTCTTGTCGTTAAAGCATCGCGGTTTATCAGTGATCACTATAGCGTCCACGAGTGACTTAAAGTGTTCATTGATCTGTCCAATGGTGGCGAGGATTTCCTGCACTTCATCCAACTTATTCTCTTCAAGATACCCACAATCGGTTCGTGGATACGTCGTCGCTTGATGCTTCTCATAGAGCGATTGGGCGACATCCAAGGTTTCTTGAGCCCCCATCCCATACGCTTTTGAAGCGTGGGCTTGAAGCGCGGAGAGAGAATACGGTAAGGGTGCTAACTCCCGCTTAGGCGTTTGTTCGCATGAAGTGACAACAGCCGGTTGACCTTCGACCCGTTGAATCAGTGTGCTGGCAACGGATTGTTGAAGTAGCCGGCCATGCTCGTCGAGCTCAGATTCCGGTATTTGCCACTGGCTAGGGATGTCCGTCAGAGTGTCATCATCCAACGGGAACTGAAAGGTCGCCTTCACGCCAAAGTGATCAGTGGGCCTGAACGCTTCGACCTCACGGTCTCGCTTAACCACCAACGCTAAGGTCGGTGTCTGCACGCGACCAACGGAAAATAACTGCTGTGCGCCGCGTGCACGGGCAGCAATGGTCGCAGCGCGTGTGAGATTCATCCCAACCGTCCAATCGGCCTTGCGCCGCGCATCGGCGGATTGCGATAGGCCGAAGAACTCCCGGTTCGGGGACATGCTGGTCAACGCCTTCCGTATGCCCTTCTCGGTTAAGTCAATGAGCCAAAGTCGCTCTACCTGACCCGCGTACTTTGAATGTTCGATGATGTCATCGATAAGCAACTGCCCTTCTCGATCCGGGTCGCCAGCATTAACCACGGTGGTCGCACTCTTAATGAGACTGAGTACGACCTTCAATTGCTTGAGTGTTCCTTCCTTTGGGGAAAGTTGGAACGGATCTGGAAGTATTGGTAGTGTTTCGCGACGCCACGCCTTCAGCGCAGGGTCGTAACCTTCAGGCGGTAGTAACTCAAACAGGTGGCCGATTGCCCAGGTAACCACCCAGGCATCTCCCTGGATGAATCCCCCGCCCTGTCTTCCACCCCCAAGTGCCGCGGCGATCTTCTTAGCGAGGCTAGGCTTCTCTGCAATATAGACCTTCATCAGCTTACAGCATGGTTTAACAAACAATGCCTGGCATAAATGGCCAGGGGTAATCCCTTTGATTGTTCTTTTAGCTTTTTCAATTCCTCATCGGACAAGTAAACGGCGACCCGGTTATCTCGCTTCTCCTCCGGGGGTTTTTGCTTTCTACCTAGCGGCCGATCTTCGAGTAGTCGTGCGAGTTCACTTTGTTTTGGTGGTTCTGTGTGAAGGGCGGGAGACGGTCTACGCATACGCCAGTCCTCGCTTGAGGAAATTAGGCTGTCGCGCCAGCTCTAGCCGGTCCAGTAATTCGTCAGTAAGCGCTTCGATTTCTGCTTTCGCGGATGGGTCACGCCCCTCAATCACCGATTGGCCCGATGAAATACTACGGCGGTAGGCATCGCGATTGATGGTGCGCGAATGCAATAGCGAGAATTCACTTAGGCATTCTTTCACGAACTCCTTCGATTCCTTGTGTAAGACGGAGAGACGGTGTGGGGAACAGACGCTTAGGATTGCATAACAATCCAGCTTTTCATTGATCGTTTTAACTTCAGCAATCATCTCGTTGTGATAGATCGCGGCGTCAAGATCACTTTGGCTTGGTTGGATCGGGCTGACTAACACATCCGAGCACAGCGCCGCAGTACGTAACTCTTTTGAGTCTCTACCCCCCGTGTCAATCACGACGAGCTCGTAACGCTGTTTAAGATCGCGAACCGTTTGGACAATATTCCCTGTCTTCTGAATACAATGAACTGTGGGGTCGTGAAGCTCAGCCTCCCGGTAAGCGATCCACTTGGCTGCTGAGGATTGTGGGTCGGCGTCGATCAACAGAACATCGAATCCACGCGACGCGCAGGCGATGGCAAAGTTAAACGAGAGTGTCGATTTTCCCGTGCCGCCTTTGTTAATTCCAAATGTGCATACTTTTCCCATAACGGATCTCCAGAAGGTTTTGTTCAATAGTAAGTGGGAGAAGTTGGGTTTTCAGGGCTATCCCTGCCCAATAGGGGCAGAGCAAAGCATTTAGCAGGTTTTTTAATGTTTATTAGGGGTTAGGAAGTATTTTAAAGCATTTAGAATTGTTCAAAATGCTCGGGAATGCTTATCGATGCTTAAGAGTACTTAAGAGTGCTAAAGAAGCATTAGCTAGCATTTGAAAGGTTTATTAATTGTTGATAAGGCTTGAACATAAGCTGTCCAGATCGGTGCCTAACAGCATAAGTTGTCCAGATATTTAGCATAAGTTGGCCAAATATTTAGCATAAGCTGTCCAGATCGGTGCCTAACAGCATAAGTTGGCCAGATATTTAGCATAAGCTGTCCAGATCGGAGCACCTTGTCGGACTTTGCTAATTAGTATTTTCTTCTAATGGATGGTTAACGTCGAGATCCTCAATACCTGTGCCCTGAATCGTCGAATCAATGTCCAGAAAATCAGTTTGGCTTGGAGGGAAGACGTCAAAATGACCTGAGAGCCAATGCTGACGAACACCAAACCAATTCCTCAATTCCATGATCTTCAGGCACTTCTCGTAGGATAAGTCGTCAATGTGGTGCTCATGCATACTAATAAAGTCTGTGATCTCGTCAATTGCCGTTTGCAGGAATCGATCAATATGGAGGTTGGTGTTAAATTCATTGTGTGTAATGAGGTAGTTAATGGTTTCCGAGCGGGTTTTTATATCGACTTGATCAGGCCACGCGTCAAGATAAAGGTATTGGTGGGTATACTTCGGCAACAGGGACTTGGCGGCACGAATCATCGTGGATCGTTGTTTTTCGTTTTCAATGTTGTATTCAAACGAAATAATCGCATCGTTTAGCGCAAGCTTAGTCCTTAGCTGGTCAAGACGATAATTGTGTTCAGCATAAAAATCCGCAACACGTTGCTTATTGGTGTCGACCGTAAAGATAAAGGCCTGGGTTTTTGCTTGGAGTCGCCCATCATCAAGCGTTTTAAAGTTATCAGATTTTTTGATAGAGCTAATCAAATCGCTAACTGTTTCAGTAGATGCTAGAAAATTGGTTAAGTCATGAGCCAAATACTGAATGTTTTTTATTTTTGTGAAAGCGGTTTTGTAGCCAAGCACTTTGCGGGCTACCAGTGTTAGTATTAGGATTTCTTCATTAAAATTTAGAAGTGATATGTCCTCGTAATACCCTTCACATGCAGCCTTAGCTAGGCTGAGGGTGTAAGACATCTGGAAAATGTCCTTTTCGGGGTTGATAGCGCGATCGCCATACTGATCGATGGCTACTACAGCGTCGGTGGACGTAATACCCGTCAATGGATCGATACCGCGAATTTCTTCTTCACTTGCGGGGCGAAATTTAGTGGTGGTAAAGAAAACACGAATAAGCCCTTTGATAAAATCGTCCTTACGAATGTCAGTATTCTTAGTAGTTTTTACGAGTCGTCTTACCCCAGTGATTGAGTAAGTTCGCTTTTCCAGGGCATAGCTCTGCAGCTCTTTATTGCTCCAATCGAGCTTTGTCTTAGTACGACGAGAGGATTGGGCATCGTCATCCTTGATCGTCCAGCCATTCTTTTTTGCCTTGTCGATTACATCTCGAGCAAACTCAGCGTCAATGACAGACATGACAACTAGATCGCGCATGCGATAAATTCCCTCATCCGAGCCAGCCGTTGACTCTACGACGTAGCTATTTCTCCGATCAGATGCGTAAAGCCTTGGCGCTATTCGTGTTTTCCTTCGTGTGCGATGTGGCAATGCGTTGGCCATCTTAAACTCAGCTAATTGAGAGAACTTAAGCCTATCAACTTGATGAATTTTCATTAGCGCTCCAGAGATTTTGGCGTCAAATAACTCCTGTTGTTGGTTGGCTTGGGGGTTAAGGCCTGCATCCACTAAAGATGTAGGGAAAATATAGGTCCCGTATTTGTCGACCTCTATGATTTTTAGGGTCTTTAGCGTCGCGACGGTTTTACTAATCTGGGCAAGGGAGATTTTATACCCTATCGCGTCTGCGGCGTTGATCAATGTTGGGTTGTTGATTGTGGGTTCTTCTTTAAAGCAATGTACCATTAGCTCGACTACGCGAGTTAATGACTTCGGAAGTTTTTCTTGGGTGATTAACGCACGCAGACGGTTTCGCACAATTTCTCGATTGTTGGCGTCTTCAGAGGCTTGATAGATAGTTGTCTTCGTAAATAACCGGATGAGCTCAACATCACTGGGCGTTCTGCTAAACGAGTTCTCAATCTCATTGTATTGGATTAACGCGATGGCTTCCTTGTAATGCTTGCTTTTTGAAGTGACGCGATTATTGATAGGGTCGTTCGTTTCTATCGTGTCAATGAGGTCTTTTAGAGCAAGGGCCGTCTTAGTAGGCTGATAGTTAGGTCTTTCCCATAGCGATGTTAATTCGCTATTAAGCGCTTGGATATTGCCGGACATTTACTCATTCCTTACTTACGTTAATTAATTTCTTACTATCTTTATTATCTTTACTACAAATTGATGATTCGAGTATTTATAGGGGCTGTAGTCAATTTTGCCACCCTATTACCTCCGCGAGACACCCTATTATCTCCGAGGGTCACCCTATTACCTCCGCGAAGCACCCTATTACCTCCTCGAGACACCCTATTACCTCCTCGAGACACCCTATTACCTCCTCGAGACACCCTATTACCTCCTCGAGACACCCTATTACCTCCGCAGAATGGCTATTTTTGCGGGTAACCGACACAAATTGACTGGAATCAGGCAAATATTCCCAGTAGATGTAGGTCTATTGTCGTTCTTCTTGCCGTTTTTTGTTTTTTAAGGTCAAAAAAAGGAAATAGGGTGATTTTTTTTGTTTTTAACCTAGTAAAAATGGAAACCACCTACTGAAAAACGATTAAATATCACTTTATAGAGTCTGAAAATAACAATCAAGTCGCAATTAGGGGCGTAAAAACGGCACTCAGTCCCCCATAAAGCGAGGTTTCTGGTATAAAATTTGATGGTGAAAGCTTTTTTCTCTATTATCGAATAAAAACCTTCAGCTAAAAATAAATATTAACAACCTTAGAGAGTTATTCCAATGAGATTAAATCTAAAAGAATTATGTGGTAAGTGGCAAGGTGCTGTTTCCGTTGGTCAAAAACTGTTTAGCGCTTTGCGCGAGCGTAATGAACGACTGGCTCCAACCAGACATTACACCGGTAAAGCGCTTGAAAAAGCTTTAGGAGTAAGTCCTGCCACGATCTCGAGACTGGCCAAAGAGCACCCGGAAGTATTTTCTTCTTTAGGGGCGACGCGGCGATATGCAGACCCCAATCAACTTAATGAGATTCGTCGACTTCTCAAGAAGGAGGAATCCAACAGCAAGACATTAGTAGGATCGGTGTCTAACTACAAAGGCGGCGTTCATAAGTCTACCCTTACCTATAACTTAGGTGCGTACTTAGCGCATAAAGGCTACAAGGTACTCTTGATCGATATGGATGCTCAAGGAACGCTTTCACTATTATCGGGGTTGATGCCAGATGTAGATACGAGTGTTGAGGATTCGTTAACAGATCTTCTGGATACGAGGTCAGATGCGCTTATCGTAGAGGAGGACCTTGAAGGAGAGTTATTAAACCGAATTAAGAGTACGCATCTCGATAATATGGACATCATCCCCGCTGCGATGAGCTTATCTAAGTTGGAAACGTTCTTAAGCGTTGAAAAGTTCATGTGTGCAAATGGGACTCTTGATTACCCGGCCACTCATGTTCTTTTCAAGCTGCGCTATCTGATCAGCAAGATAGATGGCTATGATTTTGTATTGTTAGACGGTACACCGTCGGTTGGTACTTTGAATCAAAACATCTTTTGGGCCAGCGACTTTCAGATTGTACCGACACCTTGTATCGGCACTGATCTCGCATCAACGGTTCAATACTTGGCGTTATTGGGCGAGGCGCTTGATGAAGAACTTGAGGTTACGCCTGGGCTTGAATATGAAATGGGTCCATCTCAGTGCCACGTTCCTGTTAAGTATAACAATAAACCAAACGACAATTGCGAAATGTATCGGCAGGCAATCACAACAATGTTCGCAGAGAACTGTATGCACACGCCGATCGTGGAACACGAGCGAGTCATTCAAGCTGCTTCCACCGCTAGACGAAGCATCTTTGACTTCAACCGAACAAATGACGCGTTGCTGAATTATGCGTTAAACCCAAATCAACTGAAGAAAGCTGTAGAGAATTATGAAGAGGTGTTCGAGGAAGTGCTTCATAAGGTCGTCTACCCGCTGTTACCTGAGAAACGAGAGTATTTAATACAAGCAGGCTTTGGTGAGTATCTAACCGGCACAGAGGGGGTTGTTTAAATGGTTAAGGAAAGGGAAATTAAGCGGAGTTCTGGGTTGTTGGACTTAGATATATTGAAGGCTAAACCCACAGAAACCAAAAAGAATGAAACGAATTCAGAGGCAGGAGAGTCAATCACAGCGAAAGCAAATGCCAGAGCAAAAGCTAAGATGAGTGGTCTCGTGTCGGATACGAAAGAATTTGCAAAGCCAACCTTCGCGAGCGTAGATCTGGCCTCGATTTCAGAACCGACGAAACCTTATAAGTGTGCTGTCAAAGATATTTCCCCGGACGACGAAGACATTGTGGTCCCGGTAATCAACGCACGGGCGCAAGAGGGATTGCGCGAAGCGCCGGGCACCGCTGCCCTACTTGAAGAGCTAAAGCGCGATGGACAAACCGATCCCATCATTCTATCTAAGCGCGACGATGGAAAGCTTGAGTTAATTTCCGGTTCTCGTCGTCGGATGGCGATAAGCATTTGGAATGAGGAGTTGAAAGGGGACGGCGTATCCGAAAAAAAGACCGTAAGAGCGCTGGTCACGAATCGGCCTATGTCGCAAAAAGACGCACTACATCATGCCAATCGGGACGAGCGAAGCGTCAAAAAACTTACCATCCTTCAGAAGGCACTAGCGACCTATCGCTACAAATCGACCTACGGAATGACGATTTCCGACGCTTGCGAGTTCATGGGTGATTTCACGAGGCAAACGTATTCTCGGTACGAGAAGTTGATCGAGCTACTTGAGCAAAAGTCGGTTGAGGTTAATGGCAGCACAATATCGCTACAGGCCTTTTTGTGGCCGAAGCTCGACGAATCTCTGAGTGGTCGGGGTGCAGAGGATATTGCGCCCGTCTTAGAAAGCGCGATGTTAGAGAATGACAGTACAAGGTTAAAAGCGTTCATGGAGGTGGTGGAAAACGCACCGCCAGCGTCATTGAAAGCGGGGCCGCTCATCAAGGTGCTGAGTGCCGCGTCTGCTGAGAAAGCTTCGGCTCGATCGCTACGTAAGCCGTTCGATGGGGTGGCTGGGGTTAAGCTCACAAAGAATGCCAATCCAGGCAAGGAGAAGGATTGGACGATAAAGCTACAAGATAGCTCTACGGTTTCGGATGTGGCTGATAAGATCGAGGCACTTGCGGCGGCGATTAGGCGTGGAGACACACACTTCGGCTAACGATTGTGTAAAAGGAACGGATTAAGCCCGCCCTGCCCTCGCAGCGCGGGCTTTTCTTTGGGTGCCCCGTGGGGCACTCGGGGTTTTTTAGCTAAGAAACCCAGT
>NZ_CANMGY010000013.1 GCF_947497555.1 uncultured Umboniibacter sp. | reverse complement strand
GTGAAATTGGTATACACGCCAGATTTAGGTTCTGGTGCCGCGAGGCGTGAGAGTTCGAGTCTCTCCATCCCCACCATATTTCGATGTTAATTAGAGCAATCGCTCGGCCCTATAGATGGGGATGTGGTGAAATTGGTATACACGCCAGATTTAGGTTCTGGTGCCGCGAGGCGTGAGAGTTCGAGTCTCTCCATCCCCACCATCTATTTTTCCTTCTCGATAAAACTTTATTTTCTAATCAAAACTTCATTTTTTGTCTCGCTTTAGCGTAAAACTTAATTCCCATTCAGTGATTATTTTTCGCCTCTTAGCGCTCGTTGTCTTGACCTGAACAGGCAATTACCTATAATGCCTCGATTCGATTTAGCAGTCGTAGCTGTCTGTGGTTGTTTGCGATAGCTACTTATTATTAGCGGTGCCAATAGAATCACCGCGCACGTATTATTTTTAGAGGAAAAGCGATCCATGCAGGTATCTCTTGAAACGACTAGCGGCCTAGAGCGTCGTATGACTGTCACAGTTCCATCAGCGAGCGTTGATGCTCAGGTGGAAGAGCGTATTAAACAGGCTTCAAAAACTGTCAAAATCAACGGTTTCCGTAACGGTAAAGTTCCTCTGAAAGTTGTTAAGCAGCGTTTCGGTGGTGGTATCCGTCAAGAAGTTTTGGGTGACGCAATCAACCGTGCTTTCTACGAAGCGGTTCAAGCTGAGAAAGTTCGTCCAGCTGGCGCGCCGAACATCGAGCCTAAGAACCTAGAAGAAGGTTCTGATATCGAGTTTGTTGCCACGTTCGAGGTTTACCCTGAGATTGAACTTGCTGACATGTCAGCGGTTGAAGTCACTAAACCCGTTGCAGAAGTTAACGAAGACGACATCAACAACATGATCGAAATCCTTCGTAAGCAGCAGGGTGAGTTTGTAGAAACTGATCGCGCTGCAGCGGAAGGCGACAAAGTTAACATCGACTACCTAGGCACCAAAGACGGCGAAGAATTCGAAGGCGGTAAAGCTGAAGGTTCTGACTTGACGCTAGGTTCTAAGCAGATGGTTACGGGTTTTGAAGACGGTATCGTTGGTATGAAAGCGGGTGAAGAGCGCACGATTGACGTGACCTTCCCAGAAGAGTATCACTCAGAAGAACTTAAAGGCGCAGCCGTTCAGTTTGCTATCAAGCTAAACAAAGTTGAAGCGCAGCAGTTGCCAGAACTCAACGAAGCGTTCTTCGAAAAGTACGGCGTTGCTGAAGGTGGTGAAGAGAAGTTCCGTGAAGAAGTCGCCGCCAACATGGCGCGTGAACTTAAAAACGCGGTAACTAACAAAGTTAAGACTCAGGTAATGGACGCGCTTGTTGAAAAGCATGAGTTTGACGTACCTAGCGCGCTACTTACTAACGAAATCGCGCAGCTTCGTCAGCAGATGATGCAGCAGTTTGGTGGCGGTCAAAACATCGATCCATCAATCCTTCCCGACGATCTATTCAAGGACCAGGCTGAGCGTCGCGTTAAGCTAGGTCTTGTGATGGGCGAAGTGATCGCTTCTAAGAAGCTAACTGTTGCTCAAGATCTTGTTGATGCGAAGCTTGCGGAAGTTGCTTCAACTTACCAAGATCCACAGGAAGTCATCGACTACTACAAAGGTAACCAAGAGTTACTTTCAGGAATTCAGAACGTGGTTCTTGAAGACCAAGCAGTAGAAGCTATCATCGCGGACGTGAAGGTAGTTGAAACTGAAGTAAGTTACGACGAGGCTATTAAGCCTGCTGATCAAGCTGCTAACGCTTAAGATTCAGTAACTTCTAAGAAAACCGCGGCAGCTTTCGAGCACCGCGGTTTTTTTATGCATTTTCCGCAGTAATTGGCACTGTACAAGCACTAGTGCTTGCGTCTAAGCTCTACAGTACAGAGTAAAACTAATTAACGTCGATAAGGGTTCCCTTTCATATGCAGAATTTTGATCACAACAAAACGAGTATCGACCCGCAAGCGCTAGGCCTGATCCCAATGGTGGTAGAGCAGTCTTCGCGTGGTGAGCGTTCCTATGATATCTATTCACGGTTACTCAAAGAGCGTGTGATTTTTGTGGTTGGTCCCGTAGAGGATCACATGGCAAATCTGATTGTGGCGCAGTTGTTGTTCCTAGAGTCGGAAAATCCAGACAAGGATATTCACCTGTATATCAATTCACCAGGTGGTTCAGTAACGGCTGGTATGTCAATTTACGATACCATGCAGTTCATCAAACCGGATATCAGCACAATTTGCCTGGGTCAGGCCTGCAGTATGGGTGCTTTCCTTCTTAATGCGGGGACCCCTGGTAAGCGCTTCTGCCTGCCGAATTCTCGCGTGATGATTCACCAGCCATCGGGTGGCGCACAGGGCCAAGCTTCAGATATTCATATTCAAGCCCAAGAGATTCTTAAAATCCGTGAGCGACTAAATCAGCTGATGGCTGAGCATAGCGGACAGTCGCTGGAGCGTATTGAGTTAGATACTGAACGTGATAATTTTATGAGTGCTGACGAGGCGAAGGCCTATGGCTTAGTAGACGAGGTTCTACTTAAGCGACCTGTTTAGGGTTGAAATTTACAGCATGAAGCCTCATCTTAGTGGTAGATGAGGTAATCTTCGGAGTAGTTAAATGTCTGATACAAACACTGGAAAAGGCGACGATAACGGCAAACTTCTGTACTGCAGCTTTTGTGGTAAAAGCCAGCATGAAGTGAAGAAGCTAATCGCAGGGCCCTCCGTATTTATTTGTGACGAATGCGTCGACCTCTGTATCGACATCATTGATGAAGAAATAAAGGGAACTCCTGCTGAGACTACCGAGAGTAGCTTACCGGTACCCCACGAGCTAAAAAACTCGCTCGATGATTATGTCATCGGTCAAGACTTTGCTAAGCGCGTCTTAGCCGTAGCGGTTTACAATCACTACAAGCGCTTGCGCAAAGATGTGAAAACCAGCCAAGAGGGTGTTGAGCTGGGTAAATCGAATATCCTGCTAGTTGGCCCTACCGGTTGTGGTAAAACGCTACTCGCTCAGACACTAGCGCGTACTTTGGATGTACCGTTTACCATGGCTGACGCGACGACGCTAACCGAAGCAGGCTACGTGGGCGAGGATGTTGAAAATATCATCCAGAAGTTGCTGCAAAGTTGTGACTACGATGTCGAGAAAGCTGAGCGCGGTATCGTTTACATTGACGAGATTGACAAGATTACTCGCAAAGCGGAAAACCCATCCATTACCAGAGATGTCTCGGGTGAAGGTGTTCAGCAAGCATTGCTTAAGTTGATCGAGGGTACCGTTGCCTCTGTGCCGCCACAGGGTGGCCGTAAGCACCCTCAGCAGGAGTTTCTGCAGGTTGACACACGGAACATACTATTCGTCTGTGGTGGCGCTTTTGCGGGGCTAGATGGCGTTATTCGCGATCGTACCGAAAAAGGCGGCATTGGTTTTGGGGCGGAAGTGAGTTCTAAGAGCGAAGGTCAACTATTCGGTGATGCGATTAAAGGTTTAGAGCCAGAAGATTTGGTTAAATTCGGATTGATTCCTGAATTCGTTGGTCGTCTGCCAGTGATTGCCACGCTAGAAGAGTTAGATGTGGATGCTCTGGTGCAAATTCTAAGCGAGCCTAAGAACGCCTTGACCAAGCAGTATCAACATCTTTTCGAGATGGAAGATTGCGAACTAGAATTCCGCAGTGAGGCACTTCGAGCGGTCGCTGAGAAAGCGTTAGAGCGTCATACCGGAGCTCGAGGCTTACGCTCTATTCTTGAAGGCGCTTTGTTGGAGACAATGTACGAACTGCCATCGCTGACGGATGTGATTAAGGTAGTCGTCGATGAATCGAGTATTCGCGGCGATAGCAAACCGCTTATGGTCTACAAACAGGATGAACAGAAAGCGGCACCGAGCGCTTAACGCTCAGCCGTTGGTTAATTGAAAAGGCGAGCTAGGGCTCGCCTTTTTTGTCTCTGAAATTCATTAAATCAAAAAGATTTGGAGGGGAGGCTTGTTTTTTCGGCACTTCGCCCTCAAATAAGAACATAGAAGCTATCATAAAACGTGGATGCCCGATGAGTTGGTATCGCGGTCAGGAGAAGAGATGTCAGAGTATATTAAGTACAGCTTGTTACCACTTCGTGACGTAGTGGTTTATCCCCACATGGTTACTACTTTGTTCGTTGGCCGTGAAAAGTCTATCGCGGCGCTCGAAGAAGCTAACGAAAACGATAAGCGCTTATTACTGTCGGCGCAGAAGAATGCGGCCGATGACGAACCGAGTGTAGAGACTATTTACACTACCGGAACGATTGCACAGATTCTGCAGATGCTGCGGCTACCAGATGGCACGGTAAAGGTGTTAGTTGAGGGAGTCTCTCGAGCCGAGTTGAAGGATATTGAAGAAGACGGACGCTGTTTCTACGCGGCTGGTCGTGTTATCGAATTGCCGGACGAAGACAGTTCGCAAAATGAGCGAATTATTAACTCGCTTAAGGAACAATTTGAGCAATACGTCGGTCTCTCGAAAAAGGTGCCTACCGAAGTTCTCACATCATTGAGCGGCATTGAAGATCATTCGCGGTTAGTCGATACCATGGCGGCTCATATGTCGCTGGATTTGGCACAAAAGCAGGAAATGCTTGAGGTGATCACGGTGCCAGAGCGCGCTGCGTTTCTGATGGGTGTCATTGATACCGAAGTTGATTTGTTTCAGGTTGAAAAGCGCGTCCGCGGTCGCGTAAAGAAACAGATGGAGCGCAGCCAGCGCGAGTACTACTTAAATGAGCAGATGAAAGCGATTCAAAAGGAATTGGGTGGCATGGATGACGCGCCTAATGAATTTGAACAGCTAGAAGAGCGTATTCAGGAAGCAGGGATGACCACCGAGGCGTTTGATAAGACTAACGCCGAGCTTTCCAAGCTTAAAATGATGTCACCTATGTCTGCCGAAGCGTCAGTTGTCCGTGGTTATATTGACTGGATGGTAGGGGTGCCTTGGAAGAAGCGCTCAAAAGTTCGTCACGACTTAACTAAGGCGCAGGCGACACTTGAGGCAGATCACTATGGTCTTGAGGAAGTCAAAGATCGAATACTGGAATATTTGGCGGTTCAGTCTCGTGTTCGTAAGCTAAAAGGGCCTGTACTGTGCTTAGTGGGCCCACCTGGGGTGGGTAAGACTTCCTTAGGCGAATCCATCGCTCGTGCGACGAATCGTAAGTTTATTCGTATGGCCCTTGGTGGTGTGCGTGATGAAGCTGAAATTCGTGGTCATCGACGCACCTACATTGGCTCTATGCCAGGAAAGTTGGTACAAAAGTTATCAAAGGTTGGTGTCAAGAACCCATTGTTCCTGTTGGATGAGATTGACAAGATGGGCATGGATAATCGTGGTGACCCAGCCTCGGCGCTGCTAGAAGTCCTCGATCCCGAGCAGAACAGTACCTTCAATGATCACTATCTTGAAGTGGATTACGATCTCTCTGATGTCATGTTTATCTGTACCTCGAACAGTATGAATATCCCAGGGCCACTGCTGGATCGAATGGAAATCATTCGTATCCCAGGGTACACAGAGGATGAGAAATTGGCGATTGCTGAACGCTACTTGCTCCCAAAGCAAATTAAAGCAAATGGTTTAAAGGATGGCGAAATACAGGTTGATTCCAGCGCTATTCTAGGCCTTATTCGTTACTATACTCGCGAGGCTGGGGTTCGAGCTTTAGAACGCTCTCTCGCTAAGTTGTGCCGCAAGGTCGTCACTGCGAAGGTTCGCAACGGTGATCAATCGCTACTGACCATTAACGACGACAACCTCGAAGAGTTCGTAGGGGTTAGAAAGCACTCCTATGGGATGGCTGAGGCCGAAAACCGAATCGGTATGGTCACTGGGTTGGCATGGACTTCGGTGGGTGGTGAGCTTTTGACGATTGAATCAGCAGTAATGCGTGGTAAAGGGCAAATCGTTAAAACGGGTTCACTGGGTGACGTGATGCAAGAATCGATTGCTGCAGCGACCACTGTGGTTCGTACTCGCGCGCAAAGTTTGGGGCTGTTAGGTGACTTTAATCAGTCCGTTGACCTCCATATTCACGTCCCTGAAGGTGCTACACCGAAGGATGGACCGAGTGCGGGCATCGCGATGGTGACAGCAATGACCTCAGTTTTGACAAATATTCCTGTTCGGGCGGATGTTGCGATGACCGGTGAGATTACGCTTCGCGGTGAGGTGTTGCCCATCGGCGGTTTGAAAGAAAAACTACTCGCCGCGCGCCGTGGTGGAATCAAGATTGTGCTGATTCCTCATGAAAATACGCGTGATTTAAAGGAAGTTCCCGACAATATTAAGGAAAATCTCGACATTCGCCCAGTTAAGAATATTGATGAAGTTCTTTCAATTGCGCTTGAATCAAAGCCCGTTGCACTGAGTGATGAGGATTTTAATCGCGTTCAAAAAACGAACGAATCCGAGAATAAAGGTGAAAGCAATGTGAATCGGCATTGAAACATGCTTGACCCGTGGGATTACACTTGTTATAAATTCTCACAGTGACTAGTTACAACAACGGTTGTGGCGGTAGTTACGAAAACAAAAACTAACTTTAAATTAACTACAAACCACACGAATCTAAGAGGGGTGTAGAGTGAATAAATCTGAGCTAATCGATGCAATTGCAGAATCAGCAGATCTTCCAAAAGCGGCTGCTGGTCGCGCGTTGGATGCTACTCTTGAAGCTATTACGGGTACTTTGAAGGGCGGCGATTCTGTTGTTCTTGTAGGTTTTGGTACATTTACTGTTAAAGATCGCGCTGCACGTACTGGTCGCAATCCTCAAACAGGTGCAGAGATTCAAATCGCTGCAGCAAAAGTACCTTCTTTCAAAGCTGGTAAGGCACTGAAAGACGCGGTTAACTGATTGAAATAACCTTTACGGTTTTTTTCAGGCAGTCATAGAAAAGGCGCAGCCGTTAGAGACTGCGCTTTTTTTTTATTTATGTGTGAGTAACAAATGCTTCAGAAAATTCGAAACAACACCCAAGGTATCGCAGCGTATTTCGTTGCTGGTATTCTAGTAATCGCCATGGCAGCTTTCGGCGTTGGCCCTTTGCTTGATTCAATCGGCGGTCCACCTAACGCAGCTGAGGTGAATGGAACCGAGATTGCAGAACCTACTGTCGCGATAGAAGTTCAACGTCAGAAACAACAGCTCTATCAGAGTGGCGTCTCTGATATCAGTGATGATGTCCTTCGTGAAGAGGTACTAGATCGATTGATCGGTGCAGAGCTCCTTACGCAGGCAGCAGAAGAGCTAAATCTAACGGTATCAAAAACCGTTATAGATCAACAAATTGTATCGAATCCTGCCTTCGCGGGTATTGATGGTTACGACCCAAATACATTCAGCATGCGTATTGCGCAGCTTGGCTACACGCCTCAGGAATTTGTTGACGCGCTGAGTCGCGATTACACAGTACAGCAATATTTCACCGCTGTTACGAACACTTCCTTCCTAGGTAACGAGCAAGTTGCTGCGTTAGTAGCGATTATCGAACAGAATCGAAGCTTCGAATATGGCGTGATAGACGCAGCGGACACAGACGGCATTGTTATTGATGAAGCCACGCTTGAAGCGCGTTACAACGAAAACCTCGAGCGCTTTTTGACTGAAGCTCAAATGACTGCTCAGTACGTGAAACTTGAGCGAGCGGAGCTTGCTGCGTCCGTTGAGGTCACTGACGAGGACCTTCAGCGCGAATTCGAAGTTACTCAATCCAATGTCGATGCACAAACACTAAAGCTTGTGGCTCACATCCTTGTTACACCTAAGGATGATGGCTCAGAAGCTGCTACGATTGCCGATATTGAGGCGGCGCTAAGTCGTGGTGAGGATTTCGCCGAGTTGGCTTTGAACTATTCCGATGATTTCGCCAGCGCAGAGATTGGTGGTGAAATTGGCCAAACGGATGGTACTGCCTTTGATCCGGTCTTTGAGGATGCGCTTGACGAGCTAGCTATCGGTGAGGTTTCTGGTCCAGTAGACACTGACTTCGGTACGCATTTCATTAAACTTTTGGAAATCGATTCGGCTGAACAGCTTAGCTTTGAAGATGCCCGCGATGAGCTAGAAGAGCGTATTCGTAACATGGAAGTCGATCGTATCTACGCGGTTGAGCTTGAGTCGCTTCGCGATGCAGCGTATCAGTATGGTGATCTTGAATCGCTGGCTGAAGCACTTGAATTAACGCTTTACGACACTTCTGCATTCACACTCGATAGTGGTGAAGGGATGATGGCGAACGCTGAGCTACGCGCCACAGCGTTCGCGAGCGATGTTCGTGAAGATGGTCTTATCTCTGAGGTTGTGGAAGCTGAAGAGGGTGTTGCAGTGGTAGTGGCGATGCAAAACTTTGAGCCGGCTAGGGTGATGAGTTTGGACGAAGTTCGCGATGAGCTTGTTGCAGAACTTACTGCCGAAGCCGCTTCGCAGCGTGCTAAAGCGTTGGCTGATACCCTTGTTGAGCGCGCTCAGTCTGGGGCTACACTAGAAGCCTTGTTCGCTGAAGTGGGTGTTGAGTGGTTAGTTGCCCGTGAGCTTACTCGAAGCATGGTGACTGTGGAGCCTGAAATTAACCAGGCGGCGTTTAAGTTGCCAATTAATGTGTCTGGCGAACGCGAATACAGTGCTGTGACATTGCCTTCAGGTCGCGTTGCAGTATTCGGTTTAATTGGTGTTGCTGACGGATCATACAATCCTGAAGAAGCGGCGCAGTTAGATATGATGATGCAGTTCTTTGATAATATGTATGCGGCTGCAGAAGCAGAGGCGTTACAAGAGGCCTTGTTTGAGAATGCAGCAATCGAGCGCCGCTAATACTGAGTAAATAGCTGAGCTACTGGCCGTTAAACGCCTTTAGCGCTAAAGCGTTTAATAAAGACCCGAACTAGCAATGCTAGCTCGGGTCTTTTTGTTTCGACAATTAGGGAAAATTTTAGCTTGATAAGCTCTACCTAGACGAAGAAGCGTAAATCACTGTAGCTCAAAGCGATAATGCTTTTCTTTAGGACGCCACAGGCGCTGAATTTGGAGCGTTAATGATTTGGGATGGCACGAGGGTGGGCTGATAAAAGAACGGGGCTTAAAGGCCCCGTTTGAAGTGTTTTTGGCGCTATTATGCGTAGCGGCCTAACTCTGGTTGTTCGTATCTACGAAGATAATCAGGCTTTGTCCCGGTTGGATATATTTTTGACCGCTAACAGCTGAGTTCCAACGGCGCAGGTCAGAGACACTGACTTTAAACTTCTGGGCAATTCGAGCGAGCGAATCACCTTGGCGAACGGCGTAACTGACCCGTCGGGTATTAGCTTGAACGGGTGTGCGTTGCCACATCACAAGTTCTTGGCCAGGGCGGATGGGATCATTGGGTGCCATATTGTTCCAGCGCGCGATATCACTGACATTCACACCATGCTCACGGGCTAACTCCCAAAGGCTATCGCCGCGCTCTACACGGTAATCGATTCGGTAAGCGCCACTTTGTCCGCCGCGCTGTTGTGCTCGGGCGAGACGCTGCCAGTCCGAGCTCCGGTAGTATTCAAGAGGCGCTGCTGGAATAGGAATAAGGAGATAGTCACCGGCACGAATAGAGGAACCACGCAAATCATTATAGGCTCTGATGGCGTCAACTTGAGTGTTGAAACGAGAGGCGATCAAGCTGAGCGCATCCCCGTCACGGATTTGATAACGTTCAAATTTAATACGTTCATTTTCTGGTAATGAGGCTACCGCTTGGACAAATTCTTCGGCAACACCTACTGGCACATTCACCACCTGGTGAGAACGTGGTGAGGTTGCCCACTTGGTATAGCCGGCGTTCATTGCTCTAAATGCGCTCTCTTCTAACCCAGCTAATTCGGCCGCTTTACTGATATCCAACTGATAACCGGGGTCAACGGCAACAAAGTATGGTTCGTTAGGAATTGGTTGAAGGGTCACACCGTACTTTTCTGGATTTGCCACAATCTCAGCCAAAGCCAACAACTTCGGCACATAGCCTTCTGTTTCACGGGGCAGGTCTAGTGACCAAAAATCCGTCTCTTGGCCGGCTTCTCGATTACGACGTACCGCACTATTTACACGACCGCCGCCGCCGTTGTACGACGCGACAGCTAACTCCCAATCGCCATCAAAGCGACGGTTTAGTTGAGCTAAGTAGGTGAGGGCTGCATCCGTGGCAGCGACTGGATCCCGACGACCGTCATACCACCAGTTTTGAGCGAGGCCGAAGTAGGTGCCAGTGCTTGGGATAAATTGCCACAGTCCACTCGCTCGTCCGTGTGAATAGGCAAATGGGTCAAAAGCGCTTTCTACTATGGGCAGTAGGGCTAGCTCGGTAGGTAACTCCCGCTCCTCAAGTTCACGCACAATATGGTACATAAAGGGCGTCGCGCGAGTGGCTACACGATTGAGATACGATTGATGCTGCGAGTAGAAGGCAATCTGTTGCTCTACTGCGCGGCGATCAACGTGAGTTTCCAGTGTTAGTCCTGCGCGGATGACTTCCCAAACGTCTTCGGGTGGGAGGTCGGTATCAACCTCAACGACCGTGGTGGTCGCTTCAATCTTGGCGGGTTCCAGCGTTGTTGTCTCGGTACCAAGAGGCTTGTTGGTGCTATTGGCGGCAGGTTGATCTGTCACGCTAGTAAACTGAGAGAGCTGCGTGCAGCCAGCCAGAGAGCTTAGAAATACCAGTGCTAGAGGCTTCAAAACTATTTTTTTTGTCATTAAAAGGTGTCCTTCCAGGCGCGCAAGCACGCGATTACAGCAATTTCATTATTATTGTTTAGGGGATCCTTCGCTAGGGCTGCCGTTTTAACGGCTTCCTCAGTGGTGCGCAGGAACGGATTAATTTCTAACTCTCTGCCCAGAGTACTTGGCAGAGTAGGTTCATGGTTATCTCGCTTCTGGTAGCACCATTCAAGATGCTTATCGATCGTTTCATTATTGGGTTCGACAGCGCGAGCGAACAAAAGGTTCGAAATTGTATACTCATGGGCACAGCAGATCAGTGAATCGAGACCTAGTTCATCTTTGTAGGTGGTCATCACCTTGAGTAATTGTGCAGCCGTGCCTTCGAAAAGGCGACCGCAACCGCCGCTAAACAGGCTATCGCCACAAAATAGCGCCTCTCGGCCATCAGCAAGCGTGGCGACGTAGGCAATGTGGTCAAGCGTATGAGCAGGGACGTCGAGTACTTTGATAGTGGTAAACTGTTGTGCGAACTCCGTGCCTTTGGGGTCTAGCGTGGCCGCTGGAAAAGTCTGCGGCTGGGCCACAATCTCGACATTTGGGTAAACGGCAAGTAAATCTGAGATTCCGCCAATGTGATCAAGGTGATGGTGGGTGACGAGGATGCCAAAGGGAATCACTTGTTTCTTAGTGAAAAAATCTATGACTGGGAGCGCATCGCCAGGATCAACAACCCACCATCGATCGCTCTGGTCTTGCCAACACCAGATATAATTATCGGTGAAAGCGGGTATCGGATGTAAAGCCATGATTCTCTCGCAACTGCTACGCTAAATCGTTATATTAACAGCTAACTTTAAGGAATGGCACAGCGCCGTTGAGAATCTAACCATGTCACTCAAATTTCAGGCAGCATTAGATAGTTATTTTAGTGAGGTTGGCGGACCTGCTCTGCTCGCTCATGAACGGGTGTTGTGCCAACGAGTCGTGGAACCTGTATTTGGTTACTGCGCGGTCGAATCGAGTGTTGTTCAAGGCGGCTTGAAGCTAAAGACCAGCACGGGCAACTATTGGTGGGCGTCAAATTCGGTTGAGGTTGATAATGGCGATCTCTGCTGCTCACCTGGAGCCTGGCCATTCATTAACGAGGATGTCGATTTAGCCATCCTGCACCATTTACTGGATTTTTCGAGCGATCCGCATGACGTATTTAGAGATACCGCTCGAATAGTGAAGGCGGGCGGTTATCTCCTAATCGTCGGCTTCAACCCGTTTAGCTTACTATCACTAAAACAGTCAGTGAAGCGATGGCACAACCCAGCTTGGCATTTTTCAGCGTTAGCAGAAAATCGGCTTCGTGATTGGCTTCAGCTATTTGGTTTTAGTGTAGTTTCCTGCCAGTACACTCAGTTCCTACCCACACCCAATAGCGCAACTTTCAGACGCTTCAACGAGCTTATGACACCGTTAATTTGGAGATTTGGCTCGAGCTATGTGATGTTAGCGAAGAAGCAAAAATATAGTGGCTTAATGCGCCGCTCAAGGGCTGAAAAATTAATGCAACAGTTTTCCGGCGGAGTCGTAAACCCTGCCGCCTCGAAGGAAGTTAGTTCGTGAAGAAGATTATTATGTTTAGCGATGGTGCCTGCAGAGGAAACCCGGGACCGGGAGGTTGGGGAGCGGTTTTACGCTTTGGGCAGCACGAAAAGAAGTTACATGGCGGTGCGCGCGAAACGACGAATAATCGTATGGAACTAACCGCTGCGATTGAAGGCTTGAACGCGCTGAATGAACAATGCGCGGTGCAACTTTATACCGATTCCCAATATGTCCGTAAAGGCGTTTTGGAGTGGCTGGAAGGCTGGAAGAAACGCGGCTGGAAGACGGCTGCAAAGCAGCCGGTTAAGAATAAAGATCTTTGGCAACTGCTCGATGAGGCCATTCAACGGCACGACATTGAGTGGCACTGGGTGAAGGGACATTCGGGTAATGAAGGGAATGAATTAGCCGATGAACTCGCCAATCTTGGCACTGACGAAGTGATGGGGAAATAGTAACGTGCGGCAGATAATACTCGATACAGAAACTACTGGCTTTGATCCTAAACAAGGCGATCGTCTTGTTGAGATTGGCTGCGTAGAGATGGTGGACAGAAAGATTACCGGCAAGACTTATCACCAGTACGTTAATCCTCAGCGCGACGTGCCCGAAGATGCTATCGCCATTCATGGACTCACGAATGAATTCCTAGAAGATAAGCCAATATTTTCTCAGGTTGCGGATGATTTCTTCAACTTCGTTAAAGGTGCGGAATTAATTATTCACAATGCACCGTTCGACTTAGGCTTTTTAGATTTTGAACTAAATGTGTTGAATAGGGGATACCCTAATTTAGCAAGTGTCTGTTCGATAATTGATACGCTGGTCATGGCACGAGAGATGCGACCAGGGCAACGAAATACATTGGATGCTTTGGCCAAAGAATACCCCACCTACTCGGTGAATCGTGACCTTCACGGAGCACTGTTAGACTCAGAGATTCTTGCCTACGTCTACCTGGCGATGACCGGCGGACAAAAGTCATTAGAGCTAGCTTCCAGTGATGGCTCTTCGTCTGACTCGCTAATGCAAGTCACTCCGATTGACCGGGATCAGAAGCATTTAGCTCTTCCGGTTCATCGACTTACTCCCGTTGAGCGCCAAGCTCACTATGACCGTTTAGAGGCAATTAAAAAGGCCTCTGGTGGGATAGTGGTATTTGAAGATCTGGGCTCTGCGTGAGTACCTCGCTAGTAGGCAGTGAGCAGTACCTGCATGTCATCAGCAGCTAACCGGTTAGGATTTGCCCGGTAGTTAGTATGGCTGGCGAGGTAACGAATTATCTTATCGATGGGTAAGAACGCCTGAATCGCTCTTCCGTTTGGTCATTTAGCGTTTTTTACCGCAAAATTGTGTCTGTTGCTGATAATCGGACTGAAATCATAATTTTCGGGTTTGCTTTAGATGCGGCTCTCGCGCCGACTCGGTTTTGTGTTATAAATGTAGAACAATAAGAGAACTGTTTTGCGGAGGGCAATGTGCCTCAGAATTTCCAAATCGCGTCACTCGCACTAGTGAAGGAACAAATGCTCGCTACCTTACATGGAGCGGCCAATCACCTCGATGAGTGGATTGAAGATGACAGTTTGACTGAATCCTTAGAGTTGGCGATGAATGAGCTTTCTCAGTTGGCTGGAACGGCAATAATTCTGTCGCTGGATGGTTTAGCAAGCTTTTACGGTGTTGCGCATACGGCGCTCGCTAACGGTTCTTTGGCGGCTTCGTCGGATGCTAAGAAAGCGGATTACGCCACATTGATTCTAAAAACCGAACGCTACCTCAATTTTCTAGAGGAAGATGGGCTTGCCGCGCCTGAGGTTCTCCATGCAGACATTTTGAAGCTTGAGCGGTTGGCGAACGAGAAACCTAGTGACATTTTTCAATGGCGGGACGACCTCCTAAATGCGGTAGAGCTCAACGAATATCAGTATGATGACGCAGCGCTCAGACGCTTTCGTACAATGTTTCAAACCGGATTACTCGCGTTGTTAAGCGATGAGCCGGGCAGAGCGGTTCTGCTTATGGATCGAGCTGCACAGCGTTTACGGAAAGGAGCTGTTGACGCCGATGAGCTTCTTTGGCAGATGGCTTCGCAGCTTATCGCCACTTACGATACTGACATCGTTCCGACGGTTGCTAAACGTCAGTTAACTTATTTAGATAGATATCTTGCTGCTCGAATCCGGGGGAGCGGTGAGTTAAATGCTTATAACCGTGCGCTAGGGGCTGTTTGTTGGTCATCCTCGGTTCAGCGTGCATCAGGTATTAGTTTGGAAAGCTACCCATACAACGCCGTCGCCAATTTTAGTTGGGCTGATTTAGCCAATGCGCGAGCAAAGTTAGAGGGTATTGCTGCGGATACGTTAACGTCGGTAGCGGAATTAGTTCGTGAAGACTTACGACAATCTCGTGAGCTGTTGGAGCTGATGTCGAGTGACGATCATTGCCGGGATAATGCTCGAATTGATCAGCTCGTTGGACAATTCAAAGGTGTAGCGAATACTCTTGAGATTATTTCACTTGGATCGTTAGCCGTGTTGCTTAGAAATCAAGCGCACAGTCTAGTGGAAGCCAGTGCGGGCACCTCTTTAAGCAATACACTACTCGAGGATACTGCCGATTGCTTGCTTTATGTAGAGTCGTGTCTAGAGACCATTAATAGTTCCGACGGCGATTCACTCGACATCTTTAACGACGAACGTCGTAAGTCTATCATTGCAGAAAACCTATTCCAGAGCGCGCGAGAGCTAGCGCTTGACGAAGCGAAGACTATGGTGGGAGCGTTAAAACTCTCACTTAACGAATTTGTTGAGAGTGGTTTCGACGTTAGTGTCGTTAATGACGCAACTGAACAACTCAGCTGTATCGCGGGTATTATGAATGCACTGAATCTGTCGCGGCCCTTAGCAGTCGTTCAGTCGGCCCAGTCGTTCGTTTCCGAGAAGGTACTTAGTGATCATCTTGATGGTGCAATTGAACCAATGCTAGAAACGTTTGCAGATGCGTTGATTGGTCTGGAATATTTCTTGGATCGTGTTTCTTTCGATGAAAATACCGACGAAGGTATTTTAGATATGGCATCAGAAAGTTTAAAGGCAGTGGGCTATTAATGTGAAAACTAATCGCTGGATAGTAACGGACGGCCACCACGTTTTTACTCAGAACAATTTATTCTATACCTCTAAAGTGCCCATGATCGTGGGTGATGAAATTTTGATTCGCGAAGATCATGGCGTTAATTGGTATGTTTTGGTGCCGCACGAGCCTATTAGCGGAGAAAACCTTCGAGAGTTGTTATTAAGTTACTCACTTGAAGATCAGCAATACCTCAGCGCGGCAGCGGAAGTTGCTAATTGGTATAAAGATCACAGCTATTGTCCACGATGCGGTCACCGAACTCGTCGTTTAAACACCGAGCTGGCAATGGTGTGTGATAAGTGCCGCTATCGAAGTTATCCAAGGCTATCACCCTGTGTTATCGTCCTAGTGGAAGACGGTGATCGAATACTTTTGGCGCACCACCACCGCAGTAATAATCCGGTTTATACGGTTTTAGCTGGGTTTGTTGAAGTAGGGGAGTCTGCTGAACAAGCAGTGGTTCGTGAAGTTAAGGAAGAGGCTGGTGTTCACGTCAACAATATTCGTTATTTGGGCAGTCAATCTTGGCCATTCCCAGGGCAAATGATGCTTGCTTATCTCGTCAGCTACGAATCGGGTGAATTAAATCGTGATGAAGATGAACTGAGTGATCTTCGCTGGTTCAGTAAAGACGATTTACCAATATTGCCACCACGGGGTACCATCTCTGAATCTATGATCTCCCAATGGCTAGCTTCTCGCTAGTGCTCTCGCCAACCGCAGAGTAACCACAGCGCAGAGCTTCAATGATACAATTCGAGCGCTTCGACCAGCGAGATTTGGATACCTCGCTGGTATCCAAATCCACTTAGGCTTAAATAAGCAAACCACCATCAACATTCAACGCTAGCCCTGTGGTGTAGCTAGAAGCATCCGAAGCCAAGTAGAGTAGAGCTGGAGCCATTTCGTCCGGCTGTGCAGCACGTCCCATAGGAATACCTTTCAGGGCCTCTGGCTGCTCGGTGAGTGCACCGGCAAATTTGGTGGCGGTAAGGCCGGGTAATAACGCATTTACGCGGACTTTGTCTTTGACACACTCCTTTGCAAACGCTTCGGTCATATTCACTACACCTGCTTTAGTGATAGAGTAAACACCTTGCCAAAGACCTGGTGACTTGGCGTTGATACTGGCTACATTCACGATACTGCCGCCGCCATTCGCTGACATGAGTTTGACTGCATTGGCGGTCATATAAAAATAACCCTTTAGATTAACCTCAACGATTTTATCAAAAGCCGATTCCGGAGTGTCTTCGATCGGACCGAAGTAGGGGTTCGTTGCGGCATTGTTTATGAGGATGTCTAGGCGACCGTGATGTGAACTGAGCCATTCAAACGCTGCAGTGATATCCTCCATCTTACCGACATGAAGTTCTCGCGCTTCGGCACTGCCTCCCGCTGCGGTAATGTCGGCAACGACTTTTTCACAATCTGCTACTTTTCGGCTGCTAACGATAACGTGGGCACCATGTTGAGCAAATAACTTAGCGGTGGCTTCACCAATTCCGCGGCTAGCTCCGGTGACGAGAGCAATTTTTCCCGAGAGGTCAAAGGTGGTGGTCATTTTTATGATAACTCCTGAGTGATTATTATAATTTCGTTGCAATAGTTTACTGTAGCTTCACTGTGATAGCGAACGAGAAAAACCGCAATTGAATTGCTAGTCGAAGGGCCTAGCGTGAGGCATAATATGGCTAATTATTGGAGGATTAAGACTTGGAATTCTTAGCAGAGTACGGATTGTTTTTAGCCGAGGCAGTCACGGTGGTAGTAGCTATCGCCGTGGTTATCGGCCTTATCGCCAACACTGGCGCACGGAAAAGTAGTAAGAAGGGAGAGATTACCGTCACGGATTTGAATAGTCATTTTGACGAGCTCGAGGAAGCTGTTTTCGCTGCAACAGCCAATGATGAGCAGATTAAACGCCGTGAGAAAGAATTAAAGAAGACAAAGAGCTCTGAGAAGAAAACGGCCAAGCAGGCTGCCAAGGCGGCCAAGCAGGCGGCGAAAAAAGATACTCAAGAAGGTGATTCAAATTCAGCAATCACCACTAAAGCCAAGCGCTATGTCATTGACTTCGATGGTGACGTCAAGGCCTCGGCTGTGGAGAACCTCCGTGAAGAGGTCTCGGCAGTACTCATTGCGGCGGAACCTAGCGACGAGGTTGTTGTAAGATTAGAAAGCCCTGGGGGAATGGTTCATGCCTATGGTCTTGCTGCTGCTCAGTTAGAACGAATCAAGGCTAATAACTTGCAACTCACTATCTGTGTCGATCAAGTCGCCGCAAGCGGTGGCTATATGATGGCCTGTTTGGCGGATCGGATTGTGGCCTCTCCATTTGCACTGCTTGGTTCTATCGGTGTAGTAGCTCAGGTACCCAATATTCACCGGCTATTGAAGAAAAATCATGTTGATGTGGAGCTACACACCGCGGGTAAATTCAAGCGAACATTGACCATGCTTGGTGAAAACACCGATGAGGGCAGAGAAAAATTTCAGGAGGAGTTGGAAGAAGTTCACCGGCTATTTCGAGATATGGTAGCCGAAGCTCGTCCTAAGCTGGATATCGATTCGGTAGCGACAGGCGAGGCTTGGTATGGCAAGCGCGCACTGGAACTCAATCTAGTTGATGAATTACAAACATCAGACGACTACCTTTTTAACGGGCGTAAGAGCTTTGACCAGTATCTTGTGCAGTGGTCCCGTAAGAAAACCGTCGCTGACAAAGTAGGTTTAGCTGCTCAGGCAGCGTTAACAGCGAGTTACGATAAATTGCTAGGGCTTGCTCATCGGCGCGACTTCTAACGCTAATCAACTGTCTCAGTTGAGTAAATCCAAAGGGGGGCTGTACGGCTCCTTTTTTGTACCCGTCAGCTAAGGCTTTGAGCCGAGGATAGCCGGATGGATTGACATAGCAACTGATCTCTTAATTCGTTTTTTAATTTGCTTATTACTTCACTAGTCATTGCTTTCAATCGTCACTTAGTGACTCACCCTATGAGACCAGTTTAATCGCGCCGCAATGAGTCCTTCGGCGATAGAGGGTTACTCAAATTAAATATGACCAAGTAGCTGGATACTAGGAAGGTTAGAATCGCCGCGCTCTGTACAGTAATTGACGCGGCCTCAGAAAGGAGACCAGCATTAATTGCTACAAAGACCACTAGTAGCGAGAATTCGCTAATTTGCCCTAAACGGATACCTAGATCCCAGGCTAATCGATTTGATTCCGACTGTTTTCGCAGTAAGGTTCTAAAGGTGATGGGTTTAATTACCAGAACAATAATCGCGAGAAGACTACTGACTAACCAGACTTGCTCCAACAGGGCGAAATTATATCCTGCTCCCAGCGCGAAGAAGAACGTAACCAGGAAGAAATCTCTAAGCGGTTTCAGGCTTAATGCGATGTATTGCGAAATGGGTGAACTCGCTAGGCTTACTCCTGCGAAAAATGCACCGATCTCCCGGGACAAGCCAATTAGCTCACTAACTTCAGCCACGCCTAGGCACCAACCAATACTTAGCAGGAAAATATACTCCTGAAAACGGTCGAACTTGGCGAGTAGAGGTAGCAGAATGTAGCGAACCGCGATAAGCGAACCACCGGCAACTAGTGGAATCATTGCCAGGATGTAAAGGGCTGCGGCGAAGGCATTATCCGTGCTGTCTGTGCCCTGCAGGAGACTTATTAGAATGATGGCAATAATATCTTGGACGAGCAGAATACCCACAAGTAGCTCACCAATATGGCGGTGGTGAAGGGCAGTGGTGGGCAGCAGTTTGATGCCAATGATAGTGGAAGAAAACATACAGCATGCGCCAATTATTAGCGCATCCGTAAGTGTGAATGAGAAACTGTAAGCGAGAGCCGCGCCTAAGCCAGCAAAGACAATTGAGCTAAGGATGACGACGATGGTGGATTTACGCAAGGTTGCTAACAGTGCGCTGGGCTGCATATCTAGGCCAAGAAGAAAGAGAAGGAAGATAATCCCAATATTACTAATTTGGCGCAGTAATTCTAAGTCGGAGACAAAGGAAAAACCGAATGGGCCGAGTAGCATGCCAACCAGAATATAGGCAACAATAAGTGGTTGTTTACCCCAGAGAGCTAGGGTCGCCACCACAGCAGCACTTGAAAAGATAATGAAAAAACTTTGAAAAATATCGGTCACGTAAATCTCCTTTCAACGAATAAATAGTGGCGGAGTAGCGTGAATTACGCAAGCGAACAACCTTAAAGTTGTCGCCTACGTGCAGAGATTCATTGACGGATGACTAAGCGCCGATTTTTTCCTTAAAGTGATAGCTATCAATTCGGGCTGCAAGAAGACGTTCTACTTCTTCTTGTTGGTCTTTATTGTTTACAAGAAAGGTTGATATCCCGCACTGGGATAGATAGCCCACTTGATCGACGATAAAATTACCCGAAACAATGATTTCCCCAGTAAAACCTAGGTAGCGGAGTTGTTTGCTGATGCTGAACACTTTGCCGTCAGTGAACACTGGGACTTCAATGATCACCGAACTCGGCGCATTCGCCACTAATGCAATAAGATCTGTATTTTCGTCGATTGCTGCACTTGCACTACTTCGTTGTGCAAATTCTGTGGATATAAGAATATTGGTGTTAGGCATGAGTCCGGCCCTCCGAACTCGTTATATCGTTATTTGTATAGGCGGCAGTTTTAAATGGAGCGTGACCAATACGATGGTAGGTATGAGAAAATCTTTCACCCTCTAACCGGTTTTCTAGGAACACATTGAGTAGTTTCTGCAGCACGCTCGTGATATCTTCCTGGGCAAAAGAAGGACCTAGGATTTTACCGATGGTGGCCGCTTCGTAACCGGCATTTCCACCTAGAGATATTTGGTAAAATTCTTTGCCTTTCTTATCTACCCCAAGAATACCAATATCACCAATATGATGATGGCCGCAGGCATTCATACAGCCAGATATATTGAGGTCAAGATCGCCAAGATCATAGAGATAATCATAGTTATCGAAGGTTGTTTGAATATCGTGAGCGACTGGAATTGACTTAGCGTTAGCTAACGCACAAAAGTCCCCACCAGGACAGCAAATGATGTCGGTCAGAGTGTTGATATTAGGTGTTGCGAAACCGGCAGTTAACAGGACCTGATAGAGTTCATAAAGTTGATTTACTGAAACGTCCGCCAGCACAATATTTTGCTCGTGGGTCATGCGAGCTTCAGAGAAACTATACTTATCGGCTAAGTCCGCCACAAGATCTAGCTGATCCGCTGTTAGATCGCCCGGTGGCGTTCCGGTCTTTTTCAGCGAAAGCGTTACGGCTCGATAGCCAGCAACTCGGTGCCGACTGACATTGCGTCCCAACCAGAGGCCAAAATTCGTATCGGCCTCTTGTTGCGGATATAACTGGGCTTGAGCATCAAGTTCATCGATGCCACGCTTATAGTTCGGCTCACTAAAATAGGATTCAAGTTCGCTTAATTTTTTGGCCACGTGCTGCTCGTCGTAGCTTCCTACTACGGGAAGCTTTGCTAGTACCGCTTCTCTGAACGCCTCCACGCCCATGGCTTTAACCAAAATTTTAATGCGCGCCTTGTATTTATTGTCTCGCCTCCCGTTAAGGTTATAGACGGTTAAAATAGCCTCAAGGTAATTAAGCAATTGACTAAGCGGTACCCAATTGAAGACGGATTGTCCAACGATCGGGGTTCGGCCTAAGCCTCCACCGACAAAAATTTCTACTCCTAGTTCACCGGAATTATTATGTGCCAGCTGAAGGCCAATATCATGGAAGCGGATAGCAGCTCTATCGGATTCGGTACCTGAGACGGCAATTTTAAATTTTCGCGGTAAGAACGCATACTCAGGATGCATAGTGCTCCATTGACGGATGAGTTCACAGAGTGGCCTCGGATCAGCTAATTCGTCACTTGCAACACCGGCGAAGGCATCAGTTGTTGTATTTCGAATACAGTTGCCAGATGTTTGAATTGCATGCATCTCAACCTTCGCTAGCTCAGCTAAAATATCCGGTACATCCTTGAGTTCTGGCCAGTTGAGCTGGATGTTTTGACGCGTCGTAACGTGTACATAGGAGCGGTCGTAGCGCCTACTGACATCCGCTAGACAGCGTAGTTGGCGGCTGTTAATCATTCCGTATGGAACAGCCACTCTTAGCATGGGTGCGTGACGTTGGATGTAGAGTCCGTTCTGTAGACGAAGTGGTAGGAATGCCTCTTCGGAGAGCTCACCCGCTAAATATCGCGAGGTCTGGTCTCGAAATTGACTAACTCGTTGGTCAACCACTGATTGGTCGAAGGCTTGGTACACATACATTTTCAGTCACTCCCTGAAGTACTGATTACTGCAGCTAACCTAACAGTTTTTAGTTATTTCAAAAAGAACAGTAAATTCATACTCTTATTACCTATAGTTATATCCACTCGAGAGCCGGCCTCAAGCCAGCTAGAATGGGTGTTTCTACGGGTTGTCGGTGGTGTTAAGTAGTGGGTATACTATAAATAGCCGAGGCTGTTATGGATCGGTCAATTTAATTGATTTTCATAACATGGGGATTTTCGAAGTGACAGAATTAACAAATAGCTCAAATGATGCAAAAGTAGATGCCGCTGCCGCAGTAATTTTAATTGCGATTTTCGTAACTGCGGCTATCGTTTGGTTACAAGGTTTAGCATAGATGCTAGCTTGGTTCGCTTACTGGTGAACCTAAACTTCTCGAATAGTTTGCTTTAGGTACTTATTTTATGAGTTCAGAGTCGTCAAATATGGAATTACATAGCAGTTCAATTTATTGGCTAGGTCGCCTAGCCACCCAGATGCAAGAAGCCTTTAATGGTGCCGTTGCTCAATATGGGGTGAGTTGGGCTCAGTGGATGGTATTGAATGCAGTCTACTACCAACGAGCCAAAACTCCGGCGCAAATTGCCCAACACATTGGTGTTGATCGATCGGCAATAACACGCTTGGTTGATCGATTGGAGGCCAAGGGGTTAGTGGAAAGAAGTCGCGAGAATGCTGATAGACGTTCAATCAATATTGAACTGACGACGAAAGGCAAGAATTTGATCCCAACGCTATTGGAATCAGCCAAGTCGCATGAAAAGCAGTTCATTGAATTGTTAGATGAGCGTGAGAAATCGAATTTCTTCCGCGGACTAAGCGTTCTGCTTGCAGCGACAGGAAATGACGATACTCCGTTTCATTAAGTTGCCCGGTCTAACTCAAGAAAGCATTCAGTTCAGCACCATGTTGACGATGACGACTAACGTTACGACGAAGCCTACGGTTAGTATTAGGCCCATTACAATGAAGGGTAGTGGGCTACTCCCCTGAAAATCTTCCTCAAGCACTTTACTTGATTGCACACCAAAAAATGCAGCGCCGGTGCTCTTAGCTATGCGTAACCACTTTCGCCAGCCTTTATTATTGACTTTGCTGTTCATAAATAACCCCTTAACATTTGTTGTTTTTATCGCCTCAGCTTTGGCGTAGAATACGCCCAAATTGCTGGAGAATTTCAACCATGTCTAATGTAACCGTAACCCCATCAGCTCACGACTATCTCGCAGATCTATTAAGTAAGCAAGATGTTGAGGGTGTAGGAGTGCGCATGTTTGTTCAAGCTCCGGGTACGCCGTCTGCAGAAACCTGTATCGCCTATTGTCGTCCTGGTGAAGAGCAAGAGGGTGATGTAGAGATGCCGCTAGAGCGCTTCAGCATGTGGTTTGACCAGCGCTCGCTCCCATTTCTAGAAGACGCCATGGTTGATTTCGCTGAAGACCGCATGGGTGGACAGCTAACTATTAAAGCGCCAAACGCTAAGATGCCGCGTGTTAGTGATGACAGCCCGCTTGAAGATCGGATTAATTATGTCCTATACAACGAGGTCAATCCGGGCCTAGCGTCCCACGGTGGCCAGGTCTCTCTGCGAGAAGTTGACACAGAAGGCTTCGCCATTCTTGAGTTTGGAGGTGGTTGTCAGGGCTGTGGCATGGTTGACGTGACCTTACAGCAAGGCGTCGAGAAGACACTACTTGAAAATATTCCAGAACTGAAAGGCGTTAAGGATTCAACCGATCACTCAGATACGTCGAACGCATACTTCAAGTAAGTCTTCTTCCTGCGACGCTTGGTGACTAAGTCCACTCGCGTCAGCCCTATCTAAAAAGGCCCGATATAGTTATCGGGCCTTTTTTGTTGTCGCTAAAGATTGATGCATTTAGCGCGCCGATTGCGAGTCTGAAAGCTTAAGATCGAGTTCGCGCTGGGAGAACGTTACGCAGTTTGTCGGCCATCTCGCGAAGGCAACTCTCAGTAGTTTCCCAGTTAATACACGCATCGGTGATGGATACGCCATATTCAAGCTGAGCACGGTCGGAATTAATCTTCTGGTTGCCACTGTGCAGATTTGATTCGATCATCATCCCCATTATTGAAGTGTTACCTTCAGCAATCTGGTTACAGACGTTATCGAGCACGAGTGGCTGAAGATTGTGATCCTTGCTTGAGTTAGCGTGACTGCAATCAATCATCAGATTGGGAGTAATCCCGGCGCCACTTAGCTCCTGCTCGCACACCTGAACGGAGACTGAATCATAATTAGGTTTACCATTTCCGCCTCGTAATACAATGTGAGCATAGCCGTTGCCTCGAGTCCGGATGATGGCAACCTGACCTTCCTTGTTAATACCCAAGAAGCGATGTGGGTTTGCCGACGACTGTAAAGCATTTATAGCAACTTCTAAGCCGCCATCGGTACCGTTTTTGAAACCAACAGGAGAAGATAAGCCACTTGCCATTTCACGGTGAGTTTGTGATTCAGTGGTGCGCGCGCCAATGGCTGACCAAGCGATCAGATCTTGAAGATACTGAGGCGAAATGGGATCAAGTGCTTCGGTAGCCGTTCCGATACCAAGTTCGAGAACATCCATCAATAATTTACGTCCGGTGTGTAGGCCCTCTTCAATTGCAAAAGAGTCATCTAGATGTGGATCATTGATTAAGCCCTTCCAGCCAACGGTGGTACGTGGCTTTTCGAAATAGACGCGCATGACAATAAATAAAGTATCACTTAATTCATCCGCCAATGCCTTTAGACGCTTAGCGTAGTCCATTGCAGCCTCAGTATCATGAATTGAGCAAGGTCCAACTACTAGTAAGACGCGGTGGTCTTTACCATCAAGAATGTTGCGAATGGTATTTCGCGCTTCGGTTACTACTTTCTCAGCGCGTTCTGACAGCGGAAGCTCAGCAATAAGCTTTGCGGGAGAAAGAAGTACGTCTTGGCTTTCAACGTTGATATTGTCGATTGTTGCTAAACTCATTTTCACTTACCACGCAGTTCGATTAGTCGTTATTCGTTTAGGCATAATAGCTAGCGAACCCTCAGTCTTAAAGGGAAACTTACTTTTACCTTGGATAACTAAAGATTATAGATGACTACTGACGCTATAGGGTGGTGATGCGGGTGAATAATTCGGATTTCAAAAGCGCTATTGTTGCCTGATTGAGAGTTCCAGTAGTAAAGAATTCAGCGGGCTCTACTTTTTCCTGGATGGGTGTTAGATCGCTCACTCGCCGAGCAATTGCATTACCAGAGTCCACGAAGTCGAGTTGCTGAGAAAAATAGGCTTCGAGCTCCTCCTTTAGCAATGGGAAGTGCGTACAGGCCAGTACGATAGTATCCGCCGAGGGAGGGATACTAGCGCTAGGGAGAAGCTTTCGGAGTTCCGTAGTATCGACGGCTCCACCCGATAGTTTAGACTCCGCCATCTCAACTAAACGATTAGCCCCGATACGGGTAATTGTGCAGTCCGAGGCGTATTGTTGAATGAGTTCATCAAGGTAGGGCGAGGCGATGGTTCTCTCAGTTGCCAGCACGATAATTTCTCTACTTTTAGAGATGCGTGCTGCGGGCTTGATGGCGGGAACCACTCCGACTACTGGAATACTGAGCGCAGCCCTAAGCTGAGGTAGCGTGTGAGTGCTAGCAGTATTACAGGCGACCACTAACAGCGATGCGTTAACCCTCTTTACCATTGCAGGAATGATTGCAAGGAGGCGGCTGCAAATGTCGTTGGCGCTCTTGGCGCCATACGGTAGCCAAGCGTGGTCGGCGAACTGATGGACGCTAAGATCGGGTCGTAACATTTGTATTTCTCGGCGAATGCTTAATCCTCCGAGACCTGAATCAAAAATTAGTACAGACACACTTTGTTTCCATGCTTAATCTAGCTTATTGTTGTCTTAGAATGGCTATAACACAAGGATTTGAACGTGAAAATTCGCAAGAGCTATCGAGGTCGAATGTTCGGTCTGATTATTGTACTCATTACCGTGAGTGTCATGGTGATGTTGTTCACTCTTTTTACGTTATTCCGAAGCGTTGCCTACCAGAACCAATATATCCTATCTAGCTACGTCGATAATCAGGCTTTACTATTTGAGCGGATGCTTCTTGAACAACCCGATTGGCAGATCGAAGAGCCGCTAACCGTTATGCGAAGGGTTTACTCGCAATTCGACAGACAGACACTGCCGCTCAACGAAACAACCGGAGTGTTCGAAGTTATTGTACAAACGGATGATGAAATTCATTGGCTAATGGGCGGCGGCACTGTGGTCTCAAGCGCCGCGTATTTACTGGAAGATAAGGTAACTTTGGCCGCGTTAAACGGGGCACAGGGTGTGGTTGTTTTGGATGATGGCTTTACGGAACCGCAAGTGAAGGCCTTTTCTGGGCTGCCGGAGTGGGGCGTAGCGTTCATATTAACGGTGTCTATGAACGAACTCCGTGAACCCTTCGTTAGTGCGGCAATTCGAGCTGTCTTAGCAGCGATAATCTTGACGTCCATCGGTGGCTGGTTTTTCTATCGCATTAGTCGCCCGATTATCGTCGATCTGGAAGAGAATGAGCTTAAATATCGAACCCTCTTTGATAACGCCAATGAGGGTGTGCTGCTATTATCCCCAGAAATTGTTGATTGTAATGACCGTGCCGCGATGATCTTTGGGTTAACTAAATGGGAACTCCTCGGGAGAAACCTTGACAGTTTCTCCGTGATTAATCAGGCCTATCAACAGCCCCGTGATTTCATAACTCGTGCGGAAAATGGTGAAGCCCAGTATTTTTTATGGTTAGTTCGGGATAGCCGCGGCTCGGAGCATGAACTCGAAGTCATGATGCGCAAAGTTGAACTTGATGAACAGGATCGACTTTTAGTCACCTTGGTAGATATCACCGACCGCCGCCGCGCCGAAAAGGACCTTCGGGTAGCGGAAAAGGCAATTCGAGATGGCCGGGACCATCTTGCGCACGTTGCGCGCCTTAATACCATGGGAGAGATGGCGGCCGGTATTGCCCATGAAATTAATCAACCACTCTCTGCTATTACCACCTATGCGCAGGCGAGTGAGAAGCTCTTACAGAGGCCTGAGCTCGACCGGGAGATGATGGAGGAGGCGTTTACACAGATTGCTAAACAGGCGAGGCGAGCAGGTGAGGTTATTCGTCGCCTTCGTGATTTCGTTAACAAGAGTGGCACCAATCTTCAGCTTTGGGCTCCTGAAGACATTGTGGCGGAATCCGTGGCGCTAGGTATGGTCGATGCACGGAAGTATGACATTCCAGTTGTTACCGATCTTCAGGTTGGTATTGCGCCTATCCAAGTTGACGCCGTTCAGGTTCAGCAGGTATTGATTAATTTGATTCGTAATGCGCTGGAAGCCGTTGCGGCATTCCGACAGTCCGACGGCCAGGTGGATGTGATACTGTTTGCCGAAGAAAGGGGCGTCATCATCCAAATTGGTGATAACGGTCCTGGTTTGAGCGACGAGGCACTTCAGCGTGTTTTCCATCCCTTTTTTACCACCAAGGCATCGGGCATGGGAATTGGTTTATCTATTAGCCACTCGATTGTTCAAGCTCACAAAGGTACGATGAGAGTCTTTAATAAAGATGAAGGTGGGGCGGTTTTTGAAGTGTGTCTACCTTACGCAAAAACTTCAGCATAGTTTCGCTGAGATATTATAGATAAAAAAAGATGTTCCACTAGAAGGTTTTACCAAAGGGAAATAAGGCATGAGCGAACAAGCATTAGATGTTGTAATTTACGTTGTTGATGACGACGAAGCAGTACGCGGCTCAATTAGTTTTCTTATGAAGGCTAATGGTTATCGCTGTCAGACATTTGTTGACGCACAGGATTTCTTGGCCAACGCGGCGTTAGCTAAGCCGGCGGTGGGTATATTCGATATTCGTATGCCTGGTATGAGTGGTCTAGAGCTCTTTGATGAACTTAAAACCCGAGATCAACTCCTACCGGTTGTATTTGTAACGGGGCACGGAGATGTTCCAATGGCAGTCGAAGCCATCAAGAACGGAGCGCTGGACTTCATTCTTAAACCCTTCGATGATCAAGAGTTGCTCTCGCATATTGAGGACGCAGTTGAAAGCATGACTGCTAGCCGCGAGCGACAGGTTCTCAAGGAAACGGCGCTAGAGCGACTATCAAAGTTGACTGATCGCGAATCTCAAGTTATGGAGATGGTGGTGGCCGGCAACGCAAATAAGGTGATTGCCTATGACCTAGAGGTAAGTCAACGTACCGTTGAAATTCATCGCGCTAACGTTATGCAGAAAATGGGCTGTCGTTCATTAGCACAGCTGGTTAGAATGGTAATGATCGCTCGCAGCGAAATCTAAGCTTAGTCCTTATTCGCTGGCGGCTGAAGAGCTGCCAGTAAATACTTAGGTGCTTCGCTCTCAAACAGTTGTCTGCCGCCTTTTTTATAGGCGAAGGCTAAAGTCTGATGAGCTTTATCAGCGTCACCCTGTTCAAGAAGTGATTGCCCAAGTCTTAGTAATACGAAGGGGTTGTAGTTAATACCAGGGCAATGGAGTGCTGAGTTTAGTGCTTCCTTCGCTGGCCGAAACCTACCAGCCTTAAAGTAAGTGTCTCCCAAAGCGGTAAGCACCCAACCTGACTCCTTATAATCTGTTTGCGGTTTCGGTAGCTTGTTCCAAGCGCGATAAAATACACGCAATGCTCGTTCCCACTGCTTTTGATCGTAGAGCTCATAGCCTTCGGAGCACAACACCTTGATAGATTCCGTTAATTCCTTGCTTAGTTCGTCCATGATGCCCTTTTTAAGCGTATAATCTGTAGATTGATCAGAATTGGAGCTTTTATGCTGACCACCACTATCTTAATCGGTTTTATCCTAGCAACAAGTATTATTGTAGTACTAGCAATTTATGCGCTCAAGCTTACAAAGCAGGTAAAGCAAGTTGAGACTGAACAGGCAGTCAAACTTCAGGATATTGAACAGCGAGCTGAAGCGGCAATGGACGAAGTTGCCTTGGGTATTACCGTGCTGGCCAGAGCTTGTCTTCAGGACGAGCTTTCCACAACCGAAGCGTGCTTACGAATTTGTCATTCGATGGACCAGTTGCAACTGAGTTCATTATACCGAAGTATTCACCCTGCTATTTATGAAGTGTCTGATCGCGCACAGAGTTTCCCCATTCTGGCTGATTACAAGGCACTCACGCCAAAGGAGCAGTTCAAACTCGACCGCCAACGTGATGAGCTTGAGCAAGAGTATGAAGAGGCTGTAAAGCGGACAATGGGCGCTCTGTCGACTTTTGAACGCCCGAAATTTGAAGACGCCGCTGCCTAGCGGCGTTCTAGGATAACGCCAGCTTCCATATGATCAGTATACGGAAATTGATCGAATAGCGCGGCGCGCTTGATAACGTGAGTTTGTGTCAATTGCTGAAGGTTCTCGACCAGCGTAGTAGGGTTACAGCTAATATAAATGATACGCTCGAAGCGCTGACAAAGCTCAGTGGTGTCTGGATCCATACCGGCACGGGGTGGATCGACGAAGATCGTCGATACATCGTAGTCGTCGAGATCTATCTCTTTTAAGCGCTTAAACTCGCGGTCTCTATTCCACGCCTGCGTAAATTCCTCCGCCGATAATCGGGCAACGCTAAGATTTGCTACGCCATTCGACTCAGCATTCAGCTGAGCGGCGCGAATGGAAGTCTTTGCCATCTCCGTGGCCAAGACTTTTCGGTAGTGTGGCGCCAGTGCCACAGAGAAATTACCGTTGCCGCAATACAACTCTAAAAGATCTTGGTTAGTCTGTTGTGCAGACTGAGCGATAGCCCATTCGAGCATCTTCTGACAGACGGCTGCGTTGGGTTGGCTAAATCCACCTTCGTTCTGTCGATAGTGCAGGGCGTTGCGATTCACCGTTAGCACTTCGTCAACCCAATCGCGGCTAATAATCACCTTTTGTTTGCGCGAGCGTCCAATAATAGCGATGGCATAGCGGGCCTCCAATTCCTTCGCGAATGCTATCCACTCCTCGCTCAGCGGGCGGTGGTAGATAAAGGTCACGAGCATATCCCCCGATAGCGTTGCGAGAAACTCAATATGAAAAAGCCGCTTGGCGAGCAGTTCACTAGCGTTCACTTCGGCCAATAGCTTTGGCATTAAGGTATTGATTTCCTGAGAGGCAACGGGGAAATGATCAACAAATATAGGAGTTTTATTATCACCGCGCTTGAACATGGCATAGTGCGCGCCATCGTCAGTGTGCCAAATTCTAAACTCGGCGCGCATACGATAGAACTCTGGCGCGGACTCGTAAGTGTCAAGAGTACCGCCATAGAACGGACTGAGCATGGCAGTTAGGCGGTCAATTTTTTCCGCAAAGAGAGCTTGATAGTTTTCGGGTTGGGTGAAATTCACGCGGTTACCTAGATGCTGAGTTGATTGCGCGAATTATAGTTGATCTTATGCTTGGATATCGAGCCGATTTTTGTCACGACTATGCCAAAGTTGCAGGCTTTCTGCCCTAGCGGCCTCATAATCGGTGTGGTGGTAGGCCATCAGCACGGCAGTCATTGTTTCTAAGATCGTCAATACACCGTTTTCAGCCTCAGGGCTGGTTAGTTCGTCATTACGCCAGACGTCGCAAAGCACCTTAACGGTGGGGGTGGTGGGTGGGAGTCTGGAGCTAGATTGGCGGCTCATCGTGAACTCATAGGCTTTATCGACTTGGGTGATAAAAAGTTGGGTATTCGCAGTAGGACGAATTTCAGCTTCGCCACCGGCCCCTTTAAAGACGAGACTGCCAGTTCGACCGAGACGAATAGAGGCCTGTTGGTGAAGCGGTGAGTAGCGGGGGTGGAATACTGACATGAGCTGTAGTCTAGCTGCAAAGGGAGCGCAGAGACGCAGGACGCTATTCAGCGGCGATCTAAGCCCAAGTTCGAATCTAAGCGCGAGCATGCGTTCGAGCTTTGGAGCCCAGTCGCGCAGTGGCAGGTACGTTGGATTATTCAAGCTAGGGGTTTTTGCCTCGAGTAAACCGAGCTCTCGATACACCGCTTCAGTGTAATATCGACCCGGTGTATGTCCGGGCCCACCATGGACCAATATCCGATAGGACTGACTCAGCGCTAGCTGCGCTAGAATATACCAGTTGCTCTCATCTCGTTTTCCCGAATAGCTTGACCAGCTAATATCGATTTCAGCGCTAGCTTTAGATTGCGCCGGCGCCGAATGAGCTTCGATTGCTCTAACAAAGCCGATGAGTTCGTCCTCGCATTCTTCCTTCACGCGCATCAGCATGAGGAAAGCACCAATCTGAGTATCCGTTACCTCGTCATTGAGAATGGCCGTCATGGCGCTAAATGCTTGCTGCTCGCTAAGATCTTTACGGCCCTTCTGACCTTTACCGATTTGACGAATAAATTCCGCGAAAGGGTGCTCGGTAGTTGTCATAGGCAGTTTTCTGGCTTTGGGAGTCCCGCGATTTTGCTGATGTACTTTGCCGGACTACCTGGAAACAGCTTAAGTAGCGCGATACTTGAGGCGAGCTCATCATGACCCTCGCGCTTGAGAAACTTAATAAAAGCGCGCATGGAGGGTGAGGTTTCGAATTGCTGATGGAATGAGCGAGCAGCGTGGATAGCGATAGTATGACTTTCAGTGAGCTGGATGTTCTCCTCTCGAGCAAGCTCAATGGCAAGCTCTGAGGTCCACTGGTCAAGCTTGCACAGAAAGCCCTCGGAATCTCGCGTTACGTCAGTTAAGGCCATGTGATGACTCGAGTGTGTTGGACACTTAATTGTACTAATTCGGCCGAAGAGCTCATTCCACAACTAGGCGACAAGGCTCTTGCCTGACAGGCGCTCGCAGAGGCTAAGAGTTTGCAGTCTGGCTTGTAGCTAGAGGCCAATGTAACGGCCTGACCCATCAATACAATCGTATCGTTCTGGCCGGCGGCAGCTTTCACAAGCGGAGCGTTCGCTGTTGAGTAAAGTAAATGAAGGCTAGACATCAGAGCACCCACACATTCTTAAAGCTGTTCATCAGTTCATTTAAGGTACCTTCAGGTACTTCCTTAACTGCTATGACCGAATTATCGGGTAGTTGATTGCTACACACATAGATATCTTCGAGGTCGAAGAGCTCAAGGAGCTGGAGTTTCGCTGCCGCAGACTTAGCGAATATTGGTCGCTGATCCGGGGCTAACGCCAGCGCGCTGTCGTTAAGCAGAAGCAGTGCCGCATCGCGATCAAAATTTAGGGCAGCTATCAGTAAGTCAATGCGCTCCTGAGCGATCGGGCTTGCATAGGGGTCCGACGTGAAGCAAATTAGTATATCCCTCATTAGAACCTCACAACTCGATCTGAGTTAGTTTCAGCTTCAATTAAGGAGCCCAGGCCAACAACACTAAACCCCGGCGCTACGGAGGAGGAGCCTTTATCATGGCGGATGGCTTCGTTGGCATTTAATACACCGCGTCGAGTTGCCGAGGCTATGCAGACATTGAGCTCAGAGTTACCTTGCGTGGCAATCTGCCGCCAAAGACTGGCTGCGTCGTGTTCATCTCTGGGAGTAACCGCGGCGTTGAGAGCTGTGATGGTAGCTTCACCCCAAAAGAATACTTGCTCTAAGGTGTGGCCAGCGTCTACAACAGCTTGAGCGAACGCTAATGCATCGTGATGCATTTCGCTGAGTTGGGGTGCACAGGTGATAACAAGCGAAAATTTCATGGTATGAAAAAAGGCGGCTCTCGCCGCCTCATCATTTTAGTCGTCGTTCATTGCACCAAGTAAGTGCAGAAGGTGAACAAAGATTTGGTAGATGCTTAGGTACAAGCTGACGGTAGCCATGATGTAGTTAGTCTCGCCGCCATTGATGATTCGCGATGTGTCATACAGGATGAAGCCAGAGAACAACAATACGGAAGCACCTGAAATAGCCAAAGAGAAGACTGATACGTTAACGCCCATCAATGACGCCACTAGGCCGCCCAATGACGCAACTACGATGACCATTAGGCCAACGAACAGAAATCCACCCATGAATGAGAAGTCCTTCTTAGACGTCAGCACATAAGCTGATAGTGTCAAGAAGATAAATGCGGTACCACCCAGTGCCTGCAGAACGATCTGCGCGCCGCCGGCTACCCCTAGATAGGCACTAATTGTCGGCCCAAGAGAAGCTCCAAGTAAGCCCGTAAATAGGAATACCACGCCGAGACCTGCCGATGAGTTAGCCGTGCGTGGAAGCACAAACCAAACTAGTAAGATTGCCGCAATCATCATCATGAGTGCAGCACCTCGACCTAGGCCGATCGCCATTGCGCCGCCAGCACAAATAGCTGAAAACGCCAAGGTCATGCTAAGCAGCATGTAGGTGTTGCGAAGCACCTTGTTGGTCGCTAGCGCGGAAGGCTGAGCGTAATTCGAAATCTGATCTTGCATAGTCGTAGCTCCTAAAGCTAATTATGTTTCCTAGTTCCTATTATGCGGTCACGAGTAGCCAATTTAAAGAGTTTTTCGCGTGAATAACCGAAGTCGATCCGGTGGTTGGTAAACAACCGCTCAGTTCGCGCTTAATCGAGGTCATGCAGTCAGTAAACTGGTTATTGGATAAGTATAGACTGTCATGGCTGGCTTGAGGCCTTTGGATGAACGGTGACTATAGGTCTAAAGAGCGATAGCGGGCTAATTGAGGTAATATTGATTTACTCGGGGCGCAAAAAAGGGACCTTAAAAGGTCCCTTTGAATATGGCGGAGAGATAGGGATTCGAACCCTAGGACGGCTACTAACCGTCGCCGGTTTTCAAGACCGGTGCTTTCGACCACTCAGCCATCTCTCCAAGCACGCCGACATTATAACGGGCGTTTTTTCCTTGGCAAGAACTATTGAATAAATGATGTGCTAGTCAAAGGAAAAGTACTTAACAATTTTCAGGTATAAAAAAGGGACCTTAAAAAGGTCCCTTTGAATATGGCGGAGAGATAGGGATTCGAACCCTAGGACGGCTACTAACCGTCGCCGGTTTTCAAGACCGGTGCTTTCGACCACTCAGCCATCTCTCCGAACACGCTGGCTATTATAGCGAGCGTTTTCTTCTAGGCAAGTACTTTTTAAAATATATTTTAAAATCAGTGGCTTACGAGCCAAAGCCACTGATTTTTAACGAAGTTACTGATTGCGAGGATCGTTAGCAGGACGCTTTAATACTCGTTTTTCTCGCTGTGGAACTTCGGTAGCTTGTGCACCTTGTTGGTAACTAACTTCGGAAAGTGTTGTTACCTGAGTCTCGACAGTTCGCGCGTTTTCGCGAGGATCGTTCTGTGGGCGAGCCAACTTGCGAGGAGAGCGAGTAGCAACTTCAATCGGTGCTGCAACTTCATTGGTTACTTCCGCTTCAGCCGGTGCTGCAACGTCAGCGGTTACTTCCGCTTCAGTCGGTGCTGCAACGTCAGCGGTTAGTTCCGCTTCAGCCGGTGCTGCAACTTCAGTTGGTGCTTCAACTTCAGCTGGTGCTGCAACTTCAGCTGGTACTGCAACGTCAGCCGGTGCTGCAACTTCAGCTGGTGCTGCAACGTCAGCTGGTGCTTCGACGTCAGCTGGTGCTGCAACGTCAGCGGGTGCTGCAACGTCAGTGGTTACTTCCGCTTCAGCCGGTGCTGCAACGTCAGTGGTTACTTCAACTTTAGCCGGTGCTGCAACTTCAGCAACTGTTTCAACGTTAGCTGGCGCGGTAACTTCAACTAGCGCTTCGGTGTTTGCTGTGTTGTTCGAAGTTGCCGCTGTATCTACCACGTTTACATCGCTATCAGTTGAAGTGGTCTCAGGAGCCTGAGTATCATTTTGCTCCTTAGTAGCGTGCTCTTTGCGCGGTGCGCGCGGCGGCTTAGGAGCCGTCAAATCATTTACCGGCAGTTCCTTAGTGTTACGTGGGCGTGCATCAATACGTCCATTACGCTCACGTGTCGTCTTTTCACTCTTATCAGTGACAATTGCAATTTCAGCAACCTCAAAGGTTGGAGCTGGGGCTTTCGCTGCTTCAGGCTTTTGGTTTTCTACCTGTTGCGCCGGTTTGTTGGTGGCGGGTTGCTCAGCCGCCACTACCGAGTTTTCCGCTACTGCTGGGGACGTAGCTGGCGCGTTAGAACGATTGCGTTGACGATTACGTGGGCGCTTGTTCTGTGGTCGCTTAGCTGGACGCGAGCTATTACTCTCGGTGCTAGGCTTGGAGTCAGTTGCACTGCTATCTGCACCCATCACTGTAGTGACTTCAGGTGGTTGCTCTTTAGAATGATCACGACGATTTCGATGGCCGCGGCGCTTGTTGTTACGAGAGCCTTCGTTGCGGTTGTTGCGATTTCGATCGTTAGGACGAGCAGGGCGGCCGGAATGACGCTGGTTACGGCTACGGGAATCGCGCTTCGGCTCTTCTTTCGGTTCCTCTTCACCTTTAAACCAGGCTAGGATTCTAGCGAATAGACCCTTTGATTCCGTATTAACCTTTGGTGTCTGCTTGCTTCCTTGGCGACCTTTCGGTTTATTAGATGCTTTTTTCTCTTCAAGCGTTTGACGTGAGGGTGGTTTGGAAGTTGGCACAACGTTCTTGACGGCCGGTGAGTCGATATCTGCCATGCTCACTTCAGTCGGTTCAGCGGCGGCAAGCGTTTGCGTAGCTTCATCGCTAAGACCGATGCTTAAACTCAGTGCTCCCGCTTCAGAATCCGACTCGCGCAATCTCAGCACTTCGAAATGAGGGGTAACGAGTTCTTGGTTAGGCACGATGACAACGCGTGAATTGTGGCGAGACTCGATATCAGAAATTGCCTTACGTTTCTCGTTTAGAAGGAAGGTGGCAACTTCAACAGGGGTTACGGCACGAATTTCAGCTGAATGCTCTTTCTGTGCTTCTTCTTCGATAAGGCGAAGAATCGATAGAGCGAGCGACTTGGTGGCACGGATTGTACCGACACCGGAACAGCGAGGACATACGTGTCCCATTGTTTCGCCAAGTGACGGGCGGAGGCGCTGACGAGACATCTCCATAAGGCCAAAGCGTGAGATCTTGCCATATTGAGTGCGGGCGCGATCAACCGTAAGCGCTTCGCGAACTCGGTTTTCAACGGCGCGCTGGTGTTTAGCGGCACTCATGTCGATGAAGTCGATGACAATCAATCCGCCGATATCACGCAGGCGTAACTGGCGCGCAATCTCGTCAGCAGCTTCAAGGTTGGTATTCGCAGCGGTCTCTTCAATATCTGAGCCGCGGGTAGCGCGAGCGGAGTTAATATCGATTGAAACGAGTGCTTCAGTTTGATCGATAACAATAGAACCGCCCGATGGCAATGAAACTTCACGCTGGAACGCGGTTTCAATCTGGCTTTCAATCTGGAAGCGATTAAATAGTGGGATTGGATCGTCGTAAAGCTTGATCTTATGGCGAGAATTCGGCATCACTTGGTTAACAAATAGTGATGCTAGGTCGAATGCTTCCTTATTATCGATCAGCACTTCGCCAATATCGTTGCGAAGGTAGTCGCGAATCGTACGAAGGATTACATTGCTCTCACGGAAGAGGAAGTGAGGCGCTTTTGCTGCGTCGGCTTCTTGCTTAATGGAACTCCAAACTTGGGAAAGATAGTCCAGGTCCCACTGAAGTTCGTCAGAAGTTCGTCCTACACCTGCGGTACGAACGATAACGCCCATGCCATCTGGAGAAGAGATGTTAGACATGGCGTCACGAAGCTGAGCTCGTTCTTCGCCCTCAATGCGTCGTGAGATACCACCGGCGCGCGGGTTATTTGGCATCAACACAAGGTAACGGCCAGCTAAGCTGATAAAGGTTGTCAGTGCGGCGCCTTTATTACCGCGCTCTTCTTTATCAACCTGAACTATCACCTCGGTGCCTTCGCGAACGAGATCTTTTATCTTGCCACGGCCAGATTCACCTTGGCTCTGCTTGCTAAAGTACTCGCGGGAAATCTCTTTGAGGGGCAAGAAGCCGTGACGCTCAGCACCGTACTCGACGAATGCGGCTTCGAGACTCGGTTCTACACGAGTGATTTTGCCTTTATAGATGTTAGATTTTTTTTGCTCGCGAGTACGATTTTCAATATCCAAATCGAACAGACGTTGACCGTCTACGAGAGCTACGCGCAATTCCTCTTGCTGCGTAGCGTTGATTAGCATTCTTTTCATGCGTTTTATTGCTCACTTTATGAGTGGCGATATCGCGACGAATGCCCGGCTAGGGGTGTTAACCAGCATGACTGCGCTCTTAGGGGCAGGTAGGGTCAACGAATTCTGAATTAACAGAATGATCCAGTTTTTATCATCAGCTTTAGTACGACTGACGTGTCATCTTAAACCAAAACGCTTCTGCCTAAGTTTCTAAGCAGCTGCTTGCCGTTGGAATTTCTCGGCAAACTTACGTTGAAGTGTGAATCTGTAATTACGCCCAGCCTGGGACGTTTCGGCGTTTTCGCCTTTACTTAACATGCAAACTGCCTCGGCAATTTACCTAAAAATTTTATCTTCGAGCCTAGATCATTAAAAACCGTTAAGGGATCTAGCTACCACCTCAAAGTGTATTCCCGTTATCCCACCTGTCTTTGAGGTTGATTATTACGGGGCGCATATTTCAGCGACTCGCGACTATAACATCTAATTCAGTCATTTGGAAGTGCGGTGGATGGCATCGTTGGCTAAGAACTTAAGTTGAACGTGTTCCTTATCTATCTGATAAACTAGCCGTATGACTGATAAAGTAATTAGTGACACTGTTCAATTTGTCACCATTGATGAAAATCGGGCGGGACAGCGCCTCGATAACTTCCTTATTGCCGTTCTTAAAGGTGTGCCTAAGAGTCGAATCTATCGGATTCTTCGCAAGGGTGAAGTTCGCGTGAATAAAAAGCGAGTTAAGCCTGAGTATCGTCTTGCGAGTGACGATTTAGTGCGCATTCCCCCTATTCGTTTAAGTGAGAAGGTTGAGGCGGTTGCAAGTTCGGGCCTCCTTGCCGCTATTGAGAGCGCTATTATCTTTGAGAGCGACACATTGATGGTGGTTAATAAGCCCTCGGGGATAGCTGTTCACGGGGGCTCGGGTATCTCACTGGGTTTGATTGAGGCGCTGCGACAACTTCGACCTGAGCAAAAGTTCCTAGAGTTGGTTCATCGTCTAGATAGAGATACTAGCGGATTGATAATGGTTGCTAAGAAGCGCTCTATGTTGGTTTGGCTTCATAAACAGCTTCAGCAGGATGGCGTCGATAAGCGCTATCTAGCCTTGGTTGAAGGGCAGTGGTCGAAGCGAAAGCTTAAGGTTGATGCGCCACTCGAAAAGAATAATCTTCAGTCGGGAGAACGCATGGTTCGCGTGAGCCCGTCAGGTAAGGCCTCGTTGACAAAGTTTCAACTCATTGAGAGTTTGGCTGGTGCAAGCTTAATTGAAGCTAAGCCCGTTACCGGTAGGACACACCAAATCCGTGTACATACTCAATATGCAGGACACGCCATTGCCTGTGACCCTAAGTACGGCAGTGATGAGTTTGCTAAGTTTATGAAGACCAAGGGGCTTAATCGTTTGTTCCTGCATGCCTGGCGTTTAGTTATTACTTTACCTGATGGTGAGCAGAAAATATTCGAAGCACCCCTTGATGAGCGTCTCAATGGCGTTGTGGCGAATTTAAGAAGCGCCTCATAATGATTGTTGTTTACGATTGGGATGGCACCTTAAGTGATAGTCTTGATGCCATTGTTCAGGCTCTGACTGATGCTTCCGATGTCTGCAACTTACCGCGCCTAGAGTCTACTGTGTATCGATCTATTATTGGGATGAACTTGCCCGCTGCGTGCGAAGCTTTATATCCAGCGGAATCAGTTGCTTCGCGAGAGCGCTACGCGGAGGGCTATCGACGGTGCTTCGGTCTTGATAGCGCAACACGTTTGTATGATGGGGCTGCCCAACACTTGGCGGAGATAGCTAAGATTGCGGGAGTTCAATTAGCGGTCGCGACCGGTAAGAGTCGCGAAGGGCTCGATTTTGCGCTAGAAAGTCTAGGTTATGGCAATAGATTCGTGGCAACAAAAACTTCGTCGGATGCGCCTTCAAAGCCGTCGCCGGAGATGTTACTGCAGTTGCGCTCCGAGCTTGAGGACGGTGACGTGGTAATGATAGGCGATAGCGTGCTCGATGTTGGCATGGGCGTCGCGGCCGGGGCATACACGATAGGTGTAACCTGGGGTGTTGGATCACGTGAGCAACTCTTGGCGGCAGGTGCTCGAAGTGTGGTGAATAGTTATGATGAGCTTAGTCAACTGCTAAGGCAGCACTTCAACGCAACTAAAAGCTTTGATTCAGCGTGTTAGTCTAATTAGTCAGTGGGTTGATCCCAATTGCGCGCAGAGCTCTTGCTAACGCGATGAGAGGAAGTCCCTGAATTGCGGTAGGGTCGCTTGCTTCAATTTCCTCGAATATTAGAGGTCCTAGCGATTCAGTTTTAAAACTTCCTGCGCATAATAGCGGTTCATCAAGTTGAATGTAGCGGCGAAGCTCTGAGTCTGAGCTGTCAGCGCGAAATCTAACGCGAGATTCGCTTAAATGTTCTACGACTTTACCATTACTACATAGCGTGAAAGCGGTGTGAAAAGTTACCCATTTGCCGCGACTGGCCAAAAGTTGTTGAAGGGCCTTTTCTTTGGTATGAGGTTTGCGTAGCAATTCACCTTCGCAGGTTGCAACTTGATCGCTGCCGAGAATCCAGTGGTCTTCTTCTGCCGAGGGAATAGACGTCGCTTTGAGTGTTGCGAGTCTGGACGCTCTATTTGCGGGGGGTTCATTAGCGATTACAGTTTCGTCAGTTCGTGGACTCTCGCAGCTAAACGTTACGCCAATTTGACTTAATAGTGCCTTGCGACTGAAAGAAGTCGATGCAAGCGTAAGTTTGTATGTCATAATAGGGTTACCGTTAAATTTAAGTGGTTGAAGGGATATTAAGGGGTTTACCTTAGTCGTCAAGTAGATTTCCCTTTGACTTGTTCGTTGACTATCAATAGAATGCCGCGCCTATGTCAGAGGAACAATTGAACCGACAGCTACCCGACCATGTTGATGGTCGAAAGATGGCTGATCATGATGTTTGTTTAGAAGGTTTTGTCCCCGTGGCAAAATTAGAGCGCCTCGATACGATGACTCGCGAAGCGGGTGATTTACTTCCGGTAACGGCAACGTTCCGACGTAATGAAGCCCGTCACCGCTGGTTACATCTTGAAATGCGTTCTGAGCTAACGATAGAATGTCAGCGATGTCTTGAGGGTTATCGTTACCCGATTGAGGTAGATTGCGAGGTCATGCTCGTTCGCGATGATGAAATTGCGAAAATCGTCCCACGACATGTCGAGCCAGTAGTGCTCGACGACGATGCGGTAAGTATTTGGGAGGTTCTCTCTGATGAGATCCTACTAGTGCTTCCGCAAGTGAGTCAGCATGACGTCGAGCACTGCCAAGGTAGTGCGTCGTTTGAACTTGGCCCCGGGAAGGCCGACGCAAGTGTTGAGCTTGATGTTGAAAACCCATTTAGTGTTTTGGCGAAGTTAAAGAAGTGATTCTTAAATTTCGTTAGAATTGAAGTCACAACGATTTTTGGAGCTATGACCAATGGCTGTTCAGAAGAGTAAGAAAACACGTTCACGTCGCGGTATGCGTCGTTCACATGATGCACTAACAGGTAATGCATTATCAGTTGATTCAGTAACTGGCGAGAAGCACCTTCGTCATCACGTATCAGCTGACGGTTTCTACCGTGGTCGTAAAGTTGTAGACACTGACGGCGAATAAGCTGTTAGTTAATGCGCTTAGCGATTGATGTGATGAGCGGGGATTTCGGTCCCCGCACATCTGTTCCAGCTTGTATGACAGCCCTGGAACGTTTTCCTTTCCTAGCCCTCGACCTCGTGGGTGATCCTCAGGCTATTCAAGCCTATACCAGCTCGCTTTATCAACATCGTTTTCGAATTGTCGCTGCAACGAATACCATTACCCAAAATGCGTCAATTGGCGAAGCACTTCGTGGCGCTCAAGATAGCTCGATGCGTGTCGCCCTTGAACAAGTTTCAAATGGTGCAGCTGATGGCGCCGTCAGTGCCGGAAATACCGCTGCCTTAGTGGCATTAAGTTGCAAATTGATTGGCTGTATTGAAGGGATTAAACGCCCTGCAATCTGCGCACAGCTTCCGCGCAGAGATGGCTGTTTCTTTTTGCTAGATTGTGGTGCTAACCTTACCGTTACTGCGGATCAACTGCACGAATTCGCTGTAATGGGCGACGCCTTGGCGCGAGGGGTAGGCAGTGTCGAGGCTCCTCGAGTGGCGTTGCTTAATGTTGGTAGCGAAGAATCTAAAGGGAATTCAGTAGTTCGTGGTGCAGCAGATAAAATTAACGCCAATACAGCGATTTGCTTCGATGGTTTCATTGAGGGGCACCAATTATTCGATTCGTCTGTTGATGTCATCGTTTGTGATGGTTTTGTGGGTAATGTGGCACTGAAAACAACGGAAGGCTTGGCGCTTCATCTTCGCGATAGAGTGAGTATGTCGGTTTCTAGAGGCTGGCGCCGACTGTTTACACCGCTCACTAAATTACTACTTCGTAAGGTTGTTAATTGGTTGAATCCAAGGCGTTATAATGGCGCGAGCTTACTTGGCCTATCGAAAGTCGTGGTGAAAAGTCACGGTTCCGCAAATGTAGAAGCCTTTTACGCGGCAATTGATTGCGCTATCCGGGAGGTTAACGCAAAATTACCCCAGCAAATTGAGTTGCAGATTAATCTGCAGCCAAGTGATGCTAATAAAGTATGAAACTATAGAGGTTTTAATAACCCATGAATAACGCAGCATTAGCTTTTGTCTTTCCAGGGCAGGGCTCTCAGAAAATTGGTATGCTAGCAGAGTTAGCAGAGCAATATAGTACAGTTAATGAAACCTTCGCTGAGGCGAGTGCCATCCTAGGCTACGACCTTTGGACACTTTGCCAGCAGGGTGATCAAGATGCCATTAATCAAACTGCAGTGACCCAGCCTTTATTACTAACGGCTTCGATTGCAGCATTTCGAGTCTGGCAACAGCAAAGTTCAACGGTTCCAGCTTACGTGGCTGGTCACAGTTTAGGAGAGTGGTCGGCGCTAGTTGCCGCTGATGTTGTTGACTTTGCGGACGCGGTAAAGTTGGTTCAGCGTCGTGGTGAGCTTATGCAAGAAGCCGTTCCAGCGGGTGAAGGCGGCATGGCAGCAATTCTCGGCCTAAGTGACGAACAGGTGATAGCGGTTTGTGCCGAAGCTGGCGCACATGCAGTGAACTTTAACTGTCCCGGTCAGGTAGTTATCGCAGGTTCAGCCTCTGCGGTAGAGGCTGCTGTAGAGGGGGCAAAGAACGCAGGCGCTAAACGAGCGATACCGTTGGCAGTGAGTGCTCCATTTCACACTCCTATGATGAAACCGGCGGCGGACGCGCTCGCGCTAGATATTTCAGCAATCAGCTTCCGCGCTCCGAGTATTCCTGTCGTTCACAACGTTACCGCGGAGACTGAATCGTCGGCCGAGGCCATCAAGCAATTGATGATTGAGCAGGTCTACTCGGCGGTTAAGTGGACTCAATCGGTAGAGTTTATGATTAACGCTGGTATAGAAATAACGATTGAGTGTGGAACTGGTAAGGTTCTTTGTGGTCTCAATAAAAAGGTATCTCGTAGCTTGCAAGTTGCATCGCTCGAGGATTTAGCTGGCTTGGAAAAAGCACTAGGATTGGTAAATTAATATGTCAGAGAATAAAGTCGCGCTGGTTACCGGCGCTAGCAGAGGAATTGGCAAAGCCATTGCAACAGCGCTTGGTGAAGCAGGTTTTACTGTCATCGGTACTGCAACCTCAGAATCAGGTGCGGAGGCTATTAGTGCCCGGTTTGCAAGTGAAGGCGTTACTGGTTGTGGCATGATGCTTAATGTAACAAGCCCTGAGCAAATTGATTCGACGATCAAACAAATTACCGCTGATTTTGGTGCGCCAACGGTGTTAGTTAACAATGCTGGCATTACCAAAGACAACATTATGTTGCGCATGAAAGAAGATGAGTGGAACGATGTAATCAATACCAACTTGTCTTCGGTCTATCGGGTTACTAAAGCCTGTCTGCGCGGTATGACTAAGGCGCGCTGGGGGCGCATCATTAATATTGGTTCGGTCGTGGGACAGATGGGTAACGTTGGTCAAGCTAACTATTGTGCCACGAAAGCGGGGGTTGAGGGTTTTTCGCGCTCAGTCGCTAAGGAGCTCGGTTCGCGTGGCGTTACTGCCAATACCGTGGCGCCAGGTTTTATTCAGACGGATATGACTGACGAACTCACCGAGGAACATAAGGCTATGATGTTGTCTAATGTTCCTGCCGGGCGTCTAGGTCAACCCGAAGAAATTGCTGCGGTGGTGGCGTTTTTGGCGAGCGATGCGGCGGCTTACATCACTGGCGAAACCATTCATGTCAACGGCGGCATGTACATGTAGGGTGTTTGTAGTCACATTTTTTGGGGTTTTTCACTGGAATCTGTCCACAATCACAGGTAATATCTCGACCTATATTTTATAAGCACGTAAATATCGTGCAACATTAACCTCTATCGGAGAAGATGGATATTATGAGCAGCATCGTAGATCGCGTTGTAAAAATCGTAGCAGAGCAACTTAACGTTAAAGAAGATGAAGTCACACTGGACGCATCTTTTGTTGAAGACCTCGGCGCAGATTCACTAGACACTGTTGAGTTGGTAATGGCTCTTGAAGAAGAGTTCGATACTGAAATCCCAGATGACGAAGCAGAAAAAATCACTACAGTTAAGTTGGCAGTTGATTACATCAACACAAACCTAGACGACTAATATCGTCTCTGTAGAAAAAGAAGCCGCGCTAGTTTCCTAGTTGCGGCTTTTTTTTATGCTAAATTAGGTAATAATTTACAGTTTTTGGAGTAATCATGTCGAAGCGACGTGTAGTAGTAACTGGAGTAGGGGGCTTAACCCCTCTCGGTAATGATATCGCCACTACTTGGGCAAACCTGCTGGCTGGAAAAAGCGGCATTGCACCGCTTACTCAGTTCGACACGAATCCCTTTACCACCCATTTCGGTGGTTCGATTAAAGATTTCGATGTGTCACCCTATCTTTCGCCCAAGGACGCTCGAAAGATGGATATCTTCATGCAATATGGTATTGCGGCAGCCGTTCAAGCAGTGAATGATTCGGGATTAGACTTCGAGACTGAAAATAGTGAACGCTGCGGGGCTGCAATAGGCTCCGGCATTGGTGGCATTGGTTATATTGAATCGGCGCGTCAAATAATTGATGCTAAAGGTCCACGTAGAATGAGCCCGTTCTTCGTCCCGGGATCTATTATTAATATGATCGCCGGTAATGTAGCAATTCAATATGGTTTAAAGGGGCCCAATATAGCGATCACAACAGCCTGTACAACGGGTACCCATAATATCGGCTTTGCCGCACGGATGATTGAGTATGGTGATGCGGATGTAATGATTGCCGGTGGCGGTGAAATGGCTACCACCGAAGTCGGGCTAGGCGGTTTTGCCGCTGCAAGAGCGCTATCTACGCGCAACGATAATCCTCAGGCTGCTAGTCGGCCTTGGGATCGTGATCGCGATGGCTTTGTCCTTTCTGACGGTGCTGGGATGTTGATTTTAGAGGAGTTAGAGCACGCGAAGTCCCGTGGCGCTAACATCTATGCTGAACTTTCCGGTTTTGGTATGAGCGACGATGCATTTCATATTACGTCGCCACCAAGCGATGGCGCTGGCGCCGCTCAGTCAATGAGAATGGCACTTAACAACGGCCGATTGAATACCGATGAACTTCACTACATCAACGCTCATGGAACTTCTACGCCGGCAGGTGATGTTGCCGAGTGTTTAGCGGTTAAGTCAGTGCTTGGTAACCAAGCTCCTCATGTCGCAGTGAGCTCTACTAAATCGATGATCGGCCACCTCTTAGGGGCGGCTGGTGCCGTGGAGGCCATCTTCAGCGTATTGGCAATTCGGGATCAAGTTGCACCTCCCACCATTAATTTGGACAATCCAGATGAGGGTTGCGACCTCAATTTTGTGCCGCATATCAGCCAGGAGCGCGTCATTAATTCAGCGCTCTCTAATTCATTTGGCTTTGGCGGAACAAACGGTTCTCTTCTCTTTACGCGGTATCTGGGTGACTAAATTTTGGATAGATGGGGTTGAGAACGGGGCGATTCCCTATGATAACCGTTCACTGATGTACGGAGAGGGGGTGTTCGAAACACTGCGAATAGTTGATGGCAGTATTCCGCTGCTCGCAGCGCATTGGCGGCGGGTAAGACGGGCTGCGGCTCAACTTGGCATAGCCATAAGCATTGAATCCGCCGAAGGTTTTCTTCAATCAATCGATTTATCATCGCTTCGATGGCTGCGCTTGCAGTGGTCTCCATGCTCAGCGGGTAGAGGATATGGAGCTCGGAATAATACTGCCCAGTGTCAGCTGCTTGCCTGGGGTGGAACGGATCTAACTAACGCGCCCGGTTTGGTGAAGTTAGTAAGCTTGACGACTCGTCTTTCCCCGCGCACATTCTCAAGTGGCTTGAAGATGGTTAGCGCGGCGGATTACAGCGCAGCAGCCAGTGAATTAGATAAGCTCGCTCAGCACCAACACCTGGCCGATGGACTATTGCTGAATGCGGAGGGTAATGTAATAGAAACTACCCGCAGTAACGTGTTCTTCCTCGGCAGCGAGGGTATTGTCACCCCATGCCTGAAAGAATATGGTGTATCTGGTGTGATGCGCTCGGTAGTCATTGACTTAGCGAAGGCGAAAGATTGGCCGCTATCGATAAGACCTGTGAACCAGCAGGAACTCGGGAGCTTTCACAGTGCTTACCTAAGCAATGCATTGATGGGATGTATTCCCGTGGCGCAGATTGACGAGTACCGCTATCAAAGCAATAATCGCTATGACTTACAATCACTCACGAGAGAACTTGGATTTAATAATGACTAAGAAGATTCTGCTTGGATTCGTATTATCCTCACTGCTCGTGATGGTATCTGCCTTGGTTGTAGATAGTCATTGGCAATCACAGTGGGCCGATAATACGTTGGCCGAAGATCGAGTTTACAATATAGCCGCGGGTCGATCTCAGCGCGCTATCTTGAGTGATTTGTCGACCATGGGGTTAATTCCAGAATCTATTTGGTTCCAGCGCTGGATTAACTTTAAAGGCATTGATTCAGTTCAGTCAGGCGAGTATCAACTGAACGCAGGTGAGAGCGCTGAGCAGATTTGGAGCCGATTGGCTATCGGTGATGTTAAGCGCTATCAGATCACTATTATCGAAGGCATGAGTATTAGAGAGATCATGGTTCTGTTGCAGAGTCAGGATACGCTTATCGATGATATTACTGGTGGTTCACCAACTGAATTAGCTCAGCAGTTAAATATCGATACGGCGTCAGCTGAAGGCTGGCTGGCACCTTCGACCTATTACTACCATCGAGGCGATAGTGTCTTGAGCGTGTTACGGCGAGCAAAGAGTCTTATGAATCAATGGCTCAGCGACGCATGGGAAAATCGGAGCGATCGGGCCGCGGTAACGACCGCGTACGAAGCTTTGATTTTGGCATCGATTATTGAAAAGGAGACCGGCGTTGCAGCAGAGCGACCCGAAATCTCTGCCGTGTTCACTTCCCGTCTGAATTTGGGGATGCGATTACAAACTGACCCTACGGTGATTTATGGCATGGGAGACCGTTTCGATGGCGATATTCGTCGGCGCGATCTACGTGAAGCTACGCCTTGGAACACCTACGTCATTCGAGGCCTACCACCAACACCTATCGCAAGTCCTAGCAGAGAAGCCGTCATCGCTGCGGTTAACCCTGGCGACGGTGATTATTTATATTTCGTTGCGAAGGGCGACGGTAGCCATTACTTTAGTCGTACGCTTGAGGAACATAATAAAGCGGTACGTGAATATCAGCTCAAGGGACGTTAACAGTGAGTAGCGGACAGTTTATTACCATCGAAGGCGGGGAAGGAGTAGGAAAGTCCTCTAATCATCGCTTTATTGCGGATTTTCTCCGAGCCCGAGGCCTCGAAGTTGTCGAGACTCGTGAGCCGGGAGGCACACCGCTTGCTGAAGAGATTCGCTCTCTATTACTTACCAAGCGTTCAGAAGTGATGAGTTCTGCTACAGAGTTGCTATTAATGTTTGCCGCTCGAGCCCAACATATTGAACACGTTATTCGGCCTGCCCTTGCGAGAGGCGCGTGGGTTCTATGCGATCGTTTTACCGACGCTACATATGCCTATCAAGGCGTGGCACGCGGTTTGGGCACGGAATTTATCGTTGAGTTAGAGCAGTCGGTACAGGGTGATTTGCGCCCTGATCTTGTTGTACTGTTAGACTTGGATCCGCGTGTAGGTATGGCTCGAGCTCAAAATCGAGGTGAGACTGATCGCATTGAACAGGAGAATATTGAGTTCTTTGATAGGGTTCGACGCGGCTACTTGGACCGAGCCGAGACTAACCCAGAGCGCTTTCTAATTGTCGATGCAGCGGTCACACTTGAACAAGTTCAGCAACAAATTGCCGCAGGGCTGACTCGGATTTTAGGCTCGGTATCAATATGAAGGATTCGCTAGCTCACTGCCCGTGGATAGCCTCCTCTGTTGACGATATTAAACGTCGTGGGAGCGACGGGAGTCTTGCCCATGCACTACTACTGGCAAGTCCAGCGGGTATTGGCAGTGAACTTTGGGCGGATACGGTCGCACAAGCGCTACTTTGTCAAAGAGAACAATGGGACCAGCAATGTCAGTGCCAGAGCTGTAATTGGTTTGCAGCGGGCAGTCATCCGGATTTTAAGGCAGTTCAGACTGAGGAAAAGTCTGCTGTGATTAAGGTTGCCCAGATTCAAACGATAGTTGATTTTGTGGTGAAGACCTCACAGTGCGGTACCAAAGTGATTCTTATTAAAGATTCTGAACGCATGAACTTAAGTTCATCCAACGCACTTTTGAAGACCTTAGAGGAACCTCAGGGTAGCTGTTATATTCTTTTGCACACGACCAACCCGGGTAGATTGTTACCCACCATTCGCAGTCGGACGCAGTTGCAGCAGCTCGATCTTCCTTCAAAAGCTCAGGCTGTCGAGTTTTTAGCGGCTCGGGGAATTGAGGATCTTCCAAAACTTTTCGCAAAGCGTGCACTGCGCGCACCGGTACAAGTTGCCGAACTCTTGGAATCTGAAGACTATTTGGATAGAAAGAGTTGGTTGTTAGCCCTAGCAGAGAAACAAACTATTGATGTGCTTCGCGCTGCGAAGAAGTTCTCGTCTACCAAGATGGATGATTGTATTTATTGGTGGATCGGGTATGTTCAAGAGGCAATACGGCATATCGATACACCGAGTCATGATTGGTTTACTTTTCTAGCGCGATTAAACACGCTCTATGATCGTTTACTATCCGGAGCGAATCCCAACGCTCAGCTGACACTCGAAACGCTATTAATGGACTGGTATCGGATCAGTCGTAAGTTCGATTTTCATTTGGAAGAAGATGTTTCAATAAAAAGGTTAAGTGAATGAGTAATGCAGGATCGGGTGGTTTCCTAAATCACAAATTCCAAGATGGCGCCTCGCTATACGCGGCCTATATGCCATTTGTAGAGGATGGGGCGGTTTTCATAGCCACTCATCGTCAATTCAATATGGGTGATGAAGTCTTTCTAGCCTTAAGTTTTCTAGATGATCCACAGAAGTTCGGTGTGACCGGTAAAGTAGTTTGGCTAACCCCTAGAGGGGCACAAACGGGAAAGCCCGCGGGTGCAGGGTTTCAGTTTCTCGAAGATGACCAGAATGTTAAGCAACATATCGAACAGCTATTGACGGGAACATTGTCGTCGGCACGGCCAACGCATACGCTATAAAATGAGATTAATAGATTCACACTGCCACTTAAATCGTCTGCACATCAGTGCTTCAGAGGCTATCTCTGATGCTCGTTCTCGAGGCGTTACGGGAATGATGTGTATTGGCGTAGATGAAGAAACGATGCCCGAAGTCCTCCACATCGCAGAGCGTGAGCAATCGGTCTGGGCCTCGGTAGGTATTCATCCCTTATCCGTTTCAGAGGATAACAATCGTGAACAGCTATTAGCTTGGTTAGCTCACGATAAGGTGGTCGCGATCGGCGAAACGGGTTTGGATTATCACTATCAGAAGGAGCCGGAGCAGCTCGCAAGTCAACGTGATAGCTTCAGTTGGCATCTACGGCAATCGAAGGCACTACAAAAGCCCGTCGTTATTCATACTCGCGCTGCTGAAGACGATACGCTGGCGCTCATTAATGAACACGGTTGCCCAACAGCGGGTGGCATTTTGCATTGTTTTACCGAGCGTTGGGAAATGGCAAAAGCAGCGTTAGACTTCGGCTACCACATTTCAATCTCTGGAATTGTTACCTTCGGGTCAGCTTCTGAGCTCCGAGAGGTAACGCGAAAAATACCGTTGGATAGATTGTTGATTGAAACCGATGCGCCGTGGCTGACTCCTGCTCCTAACCGAGGCAAGCCTAATCTACCTGGTTATGTTCGAGATGTTGCCGAATATATTGCGGAGCTACGCGGTATCTCCGTCGAGGCACTGGCAGAACAGACAGCGGAGAACTTCACCCAGCTTATGAAGCTATGAATCATCCAATCTAATAGCTAATGAACCTATGACTTAATGAACTAATTTTCATGACTCCCGAACGTTTTGCATTCTTCAATCGTTTAATCGACCATCGACAGCTTGATTTAACGCTTGTGAATGATGGAATCCACAAGCAGCAGAATCTGTCCGCTATTCTTCGTACCTGTGATGCAGTGGGTGTTGCCCGAATACATCGTGTCTTTGATCACCGCAGCGCAAAAACCTTCCGCGGCACTGCGGCGGGTAGCCACAAGTGGGTAGATGTCGTCACCCACGAGACTTCTTCCGAGGCTATCGCTCCGCTTCGGGAGCAGGGCTTTCAAATCATCGCAGCACATCTAAGCGAACAGTCAGTTGATTTCAAAGCGATTGACTACACCAGACCGACCGCAATTGTCATGGGTAACGAGAAGTTTGGGGTGAGCGACGAAGCGCTTGCTCTGTGTGATCATGTTATAACAATCCCAATGATTGGGGCGGTGGAATCTCTCAATGTTTCAGTCGCGGCAGCGTTAATACTCTATGAGGCAATGCGCCAACGGGAGCACACAGATTCCTATGGGGTAAGACAAATGGGGCAAAGTGAGGCAGAGAAGTTGCTATTCGAAGTGACTCAGCCCCGATTAATGCGCTACTGTAGGGAAAAGAAGATTGCTTACCCTGAGTTGGATGAAAAGGGCGAATTGCGCTTTCCAGAACAGTGGATCGCTGCCCTACGGGCCAAAAAATAAATATTACAGTTTCTTGCATCCAAAACGTGACCTAGAGCGTCAATATTAATAACTCAAATACGAAAGAGAACTTTACTATGACCAACGCACTATTGAAGCATCTTGCAATCGCCGGTTTGGCGGGAGCGGTGAGCTTTCCAGCAATGGCTAAGGCGCCGATTTCAATCACGTTTGTAACCGATGAAATTGTTGAAGGAAAGCAGAGTAAGGAATCGGAAGCTGAAACGGAGTTCGATGCAGAGTCAGAACTCGAGCTTGAAGTGATTGAAGAGCGCGCGCCGACTGTTGAGTTTATCATTGATGATGGCAGTGGCGAAGGGAAGCGCGCTATTAGCTTCACCGTCAGTGATCATGAAGGTTCCGAGCGTGTCGTCATGGTTAACGAAGATGGCGAAGAAATCGAGATTTCTCGTAGTGAGGTGATTCGAGAGCGCGTTGATGAGCTACGTACTCGAATCGAAGAGGGTGAGAGCTTAACTCGAGAACTGAAAACACGTGAGTTTGAGACTGAGATTGAGATGGCGATGCGGGAACTCGAGCTAGCCGGTACCGAAGCAGAATCATTGGATCCAGAACAATTTCATTCTTGGCTTGTGGTGAGAGAGCAGCAAAAATCGGAAGAATACTTCTGGACAGAGGTGTTAATTCCCATCACTGCAATTATTTCGGTTTTCGGTATGCCAGTATTCATCGTAGCGTTGGTTAGCTACTTCCGGTTCCGTCGCCGTCGTGAAGTGACTCATACTATTGGCGATATTGTTGCTAAGAACCCGACCCTAGATAATGAGCGCCTCGAAGAGATAAAGGGACTCCTGTCAGATACACCTGCAGCAACGAAGTCTGCTCGGGCAGTGGATCGCGACCTTCGTCGAGGCGCGATACTCACGGCAATTGGTGCAGGAATCTTGATTTATCAGCTATTTAACTGGAAGTTTGACTCGTTAATTATCGCGCTAGTGCCTTTATTCATTGGTATCGCGTATCTCTGGCTACATAAGATTTCACCGAAGTCCGCTGAGCAAGTTTAAAAGGAATTTAGATTATGGCGATCAGTGAGGAAGATCTGATCGCTCGAGTACAGAGTAAACAGTGTCAGCACGCCTTCGGTGAATTAGTTAAGATGTACCAAAGTGATGTGCGACAGCTACTGCGAAAATTAACAGGTGGCGATATGGCTACCGCCGATGATTTAGCTCAAGATACCTTTATTAAGGCGTTCAAGGGCGTTAAGAATTTTCGGAAAGAAGCAGGCTTTAAGACGTGGTTATTTCGTATTGCTTGGAATGTGTATCGAGATTATTATAGATCTAAGAAACGCAGACCAGAAGACTACGTTGAAGAAGTTCCAGAATCTGCAGTTGAATCGGACTTTAATGCACCGATGAAAAGCAAGGCTCTGGAGGCAGCATTGGATACTTTGTCGAGCGATCAACGCATGGCAATCTATTTATGTTTGCAACAGGAGATGACACAGCAGGAAGCAAGTACTATTATGGGTCTACCACTTGGTACAGTAAAATCTCATGTAAACCGTGGAAAGGCTAAGTTAGCGTCGCTACTAGCCGGATGGCAAAGAGAGGGTGAATATGGCTAAAGACATAGATGATAGATGGTTAGAGTCGCTGCTTAACGACAGTGATGATAGCAATCATTACATCCCAGACGACGGCTTCAGTGCCGGCGTAATGCATGCCATTGCCCAGGAGCAGATGGTGCGGTACCAAAAATGGCGTAAAGTGATTTTGGTACTATCGGCATTACTCGCTGCAGTCGCTGTTTTTTACGGCAGTTCAGGCTTCTCCGTCGGTGATTTCATTCAGCAAACCTTTGCTCGCTTTGATTTTATCGTGTTGATCCCAGCCGCAGCACTTTTAGCGGTCGCTATGTCAGCAGGGTGTACATTACTACTCCGTGATTAGATCGTTAACTGAACAGAATTAATCATGCAGAGAAGCCGACATAAGTCGGCTTTTTTTTGTTTCAAAAGTATTCAGCGCATAATCTTTTTATTTCTTCTTCAGCTATTAGAAAAAGATGGTCGTAAATACCCAATTTCGGTTAGCATGATCGCAGTTTTGGAGTAATTGTCTAAAATCTAGACACACACTCTCTGTATTGTAATTGGTGGACGCTACATGACCTTTAACTTCTCTACTTTTGCCAATCAAATCGCTGACGTCGATCGTTACTTTATTCGCTCGGAGTCGTCTGTTGCTCAGGATTTATTGCAGGTCACCAGTACCTTAACAAGTCAACCTGATCAGATTAAGGCTCACGCGTTACAACTTATTAAGCACATCCGTGAATCGTCTAAAAATACGATTGGGGTGGAAAGCATGTTACGCGAATATTCGCTCTCTGAGGCGGAAGGTATTTTACTAATGTGTCTGGCAGAATCACTCCTGCGTGTCCCGGATGGCCTCACGGCAGACCGATTGATCGCTGATAAAATTGTGGCAGGAGACTGGGGCGAATACGTGGGTAAGGGTGACTCATGGTTAATGAATGCTTCGTCATGGGGTTTATTCCTTACCGGCAAGTTTTTAAATCTTGGGAAACTGGATTCTGAGCGCGCTAAACGATCGCTCACTAGCACTATCCGACGAGTAGGTGAGCCCGTAATTCGCTCGTCAGTGAAAATCGCGATGGCAGTGATGGGGAAGCAATTCGTTTTAGGCGAGGATTTAGGGGAAGCCTTTAAAAAGGCCGCTCGATGGGAGAAGGAAGGCTACCGCTACTCCTATGACATGTTAGGTGAAGGCGCTCGTACGATGGCCGATGCCGACCGGTATTTTGCAGCCTACGCCGATGCAATTAGAAGCATCGCCAAAGCGGCTAAGGGAGCGGGTCCCATTAATGGTCCTGGAATCTCTATTAAATTATCTGCACTGCATCCTCGTTACCAATTTTCTCAGGATCAGAGAGTTCAACAGGAGTTATTTGAGCGACTTATGGAGCTTACCCTGTTAGCTCGGGACGCGGATATAAACCTTACGGTTGATGCTGAAGAAGCGGATCGCCTAGCGCTGTCGCTTCGCCTTATCGAAAGAGTTATGTCTGATCAACGATTAGGAGAGTGGGGCGGTTTCGGTTTAGCGGTACAGGCGTATCACAAAGCGACACCCGTTGTTCTTAATGTTATTCGCGAGCTCGCGCAATCTAATAATCGCAAGATGATGGTTCGATTGGTTAAGGGCGCCTATTGGGATTATGAGATTAAACATGCTCAAGAGGGCGGTCATCCGAATTTTCCGGTGTTTACACGTAAAGAGACAACGGACGTTAGCTACCAAGTCTGCGCGGCGCAGCTATTGGCAAGCCGCGATTGGATCTATCCACAATTCGCGACCCACAATGCCATCACCACTAGTCATATTCTAGCGATGACGGATGATCATACTGGCTTTGAGTTTCAGCGTCTCCATGGTATGGGCGAACACCTGTTTGAGGGGATGAAGAAGCAGGGTATTTATGACGGTCCGGTGCGTATTTATGCACCGGTTGGCGAGCACGAGCATCTTTTGGCCTATTTGGTTCGTCGTCTACTTGAGAACGGGGCGAACTCAAGCTTCGTGAATAAAATCTCTGACCCTTCAATTCCTGCTGAAGAGCTTATTGAAGATCCCGCGGAAAAGCTGCTTGCACACGATTCGTTAGCTCACCCGAAAATTGATTTACCGCAACGGATTCTCGGCGCTCGTAGTAATTCCGATGGTTGGAATCTCGAGTTGGCCACAGATCAAGCGGTTGCATATTCAGGCCTCGCTGAGGTCGATGCGGTGATTAAACGTCTCGCTGAAAACGAATTCTCAGGGAAGCCCTACGATATTGTTGACCCTTCAGATGTATCGGAGGCTATTGCCACCACCAAGCTTATGTCTACAGAAGATTGTCGCGCTGCATTGCAGAGCTTGTCCTATGAGTCCTGGGCGCAGTTAGGAAGCCCCGCTAGAGCGGTGATGCTCTTAAAACTGGCCGATTTATTAGAGGAAAATAAAGTCGAGTTGGCGGCGTTACTGATTCGTGAGGCAGGTAAATTAGCCACCGATGCCGATGCAGAGATTCGCGAAGCGATTGATTTTTGTCGTTACTATGCAATGGACGCCGATAAGTCCAGCGGCAGAAGTCCGCTTGGTAAAGTATTGTGCATCAGTCCTTGGAACTTCCCGCTAGCCATTTTCCTCGGTCAGGTAGCAGCCACCTTAGCCGCGGGCAACGCCGTGCTTGCTAAGCCTTCTGAGCAGGCGATGATGGTCGCTAAGCGAGCCGTAGAGCTAGCCTACGAAGCAGGTATTCCGTCAGAAGTCTTACAGCTCATTCCAACAGATGGAGCGACGGCAGGCGGCGCGCTACTTGAGGATACTGAAGTAGCAGGCATAGTGTTTACGGGTTCAACACGGACTGCTCAGCACATACAATCTACGGTAGCAAAGCGTGGTGGCAGAATGCCCGTAATCGTTGCTGAAACAGGTGGCCAGAATGCGATGATCGTCGATTCAACCGCGCTACCCGAGCAGGTTACTGACGACGTTATTCGTTCTGGATTTCAGAGTGCAGGTCAGCGTTGTTCAGCCCTGCGAGTATTACTCGTACAAGAGGATATTGCGGACGGTGTGATTGCAATGATTAGTGGCGCCATGAAGGAATTACAGATTGGTAATCCAATTCATCCTTCCATTGACGTAGGCCCGGTTATTGATGAAGCCGCGCTGGCGCGATTAAAGTCCCACGAAGCGCGAATGAAGGGCGCAGCTAAATTACTCTATCAATGTGAGCTACCTTCGGCGACTAAGTGTGGACTATTCTTCCCGCCAACCCTATACGAAATTGACTCCCTTGAGACGTTGACCGAAGAAGTCTTTGGCCCAGTTGTTCACGTGTTACGTTATAAGGCGGCCGACTTTGATAAGGTGTTTGAGCGAGTCAATAGCACCGGCTTCGGCCTTACCATGGGCATTCATAGCCGAATCGACTCCCATGTTAATATCGCGGTTCGGAAGTCGGGCGCTGGCAACGTGTATGTGAACCGAAATATCATTGGTGCAGTGGTTGGTGTTCAGCCGTTCGGTGGTTGCGGGCTTTCCGGAACGGGTCCTAAAGCCGGTGGTCCAAACTACCTATCTCGCTTCTTAGACTATGCGCCGCTGAAGTCACAGAAGTTCAAGTACAGTGGCACCGGGATCGAATCACCGCCTGTTCGTGACGCATGGCGAGACCTTAGTGTCGAACAACGCTGGGAGTTACTTCGCCAGGCAGAGGGCGAAGGCGTCATCGTCTATCACTGGGCTCATGATCTCGTGGCAAATAAAGAAGTAATGCCTGGCCCCACCGGGGAGTTAAATACGTTGGAGCTTCGCCCTCGCGCTACCGTTTGGATAGACCCTAACGTAAAGCATGAGCAGGCCCGAGGACTTATTTTGCTGGCGCTATTAGCTGGAAACCGCGTTGCAATGAGTAGCCACGCCGACATCCCGGCTCGATGGAGTTGTTTTGCTGAGCACGGCGCATTCGAGCTGGTTGATTTACCTAGTCGTGAGGCTCATTTGAAGTTACTGGCCTCAGGTCGGTTTAATGTCCTTGTGATGGCCCAAGATGACGAGCTCTTAGCCGCTACCGCAAAGGTAGATGGTGCTTTGCCGATTATCGTTGATTCATTTGATCAACATTTGGCATTGCAGCGATTTAGTCATGAGGTTACCGTAAGTGTTAACACTACAGCGGCCGGTGGTAATGCCGCGTTGATGGCTACCGTAGACTAAATATTTAGCGTTTACGGTCGTATTTAGCAGAGGGAGTTTACGTGCAGAAAATTGGCATTATGTCGTTGGGCGGGACCATTACCATGGGACAGAGCGGAGTAGATGGCGCTCTGCCGGACCTCAGTGCGGAAGATATCTGTGCGGCGTTGCCTCAGCTCGACGAGATTGCCGAGGTCCATTGCTGCACGATTCGCAAGGTAGGCTCACCGAGTTTAAAACTGTCAGACCTCTTTGATGTGATCGATCGAGTCAACGAGTGGCGCGCCGCGGGCATTAATAGCTTCGTCCTACTTCAAGGTACGGATACGTTGGAAGAGACGGCCTTTGGCCTGGACTTAATGCTAGGGCAAAGCGGTGTCAGTTTAGTTGTTACCGCCGCAATGCGAGATCCAAAGCAGCTAGGGGCTGATGGTTTCGCCAACCTGTTAGCGAGTGCTCGTGTTGCACTGCACCCTCGTACTGCAGAGATGGGCGTGGTGGTTGTCATTAATGACGAGATCCATGCGGCCCGATTGGTTGAGAAGCGACATTCGTTTAGTCTTCGCGCCTTTCAATCTCCCAATTTAGGGCCGGTAGGCTGGATTGTGGAATCAAAAGCTCGCTATGTGGCGGCGCCCAGCCGCTTGGATATCGACTACCAAGGCGGCAGAGCAAAGGTATCTATCCCGCTAGTTCGCTGTGTGTTTGATATGGATGACATCTTGGTGGCGGCGGTTGCTGCTACAGATGTTCCTGCCGTGGTTATCGAAGGTGTTGGCGGTGGTAATGTCAGTGCCAATATTAGCGGCGCTGTCGAAGCGATGGCACAAGAAAAATATGTCATCATTTGCTCGAGAACAGGCGGTGGTGAGGTCTTGGCGTCGAGTTATGGTGAGACCGGCTCAGCGGGCCCCCTTGTTCGCGCTGGCTGTATTAACGGTACCACGCTTGATGGTTTGAAGGCGCGCATGCTGTTGCTGGTTCTGCTGGCGGATGGCGCTGACGAGGTTCGTCTGCGGGAAATATTCCATCGAGTTGGCCAGCTTTATCTGCAATAGATGATGACAGGGCCGAAATTCAACAGGAGCTTAATGGCTCACAAGGCGTTTAGTGTGTTCTCAACCTTCTTTAGACCCATTCCGTCATGAATCTTGATGCGGTAGAGCAGTATGCCGGTTTAGCCGAGGCAGAAGAAAGCTTGTTTGTTGCGGGCTTAGCGCAGTGGCAGCCGCAATTATCGGGCACCATGGATTTGGTGATTGATGAGACGGGTCGTTGGATCCATGAGGGCGCTGAGATTAAACGCGCTAGGCTTGTCAATCTGTTCACCCGTATTCTTCGGCGAGAGGGCGACGATTATTTCCTACTGACTCCAGTAGAAAAGTGGCAAATCACAGTGATGAGCTACCCGTTATGGGTGTCGTTATTGGTCGAAGAGGATGACAACGTGTTTTTCGTACTCAGCTGCGGCAACAAATTGCCACTTAATCAGGATTGTCAGCCACGATTAGAGAGCGATTCAATAGTAGTTGATGTGGCGCCTAATATGACCGCTAAATTTCATCGTAACGCTTACTATGACCTCGCAGAGCGTTTGCAGGAAGACGATCAAGGTTACTTTATCGAGATCGGCAAGACGCAACTTCGCGTTCAAAGGTAGTTCGAAATTCGCACGTGGGCAGTTTTAAGCGGGTTAAGTGAATTAAACGGTAAGCATTCAACCAGCCGGTCTGCTTGCCTAGGCATAGCAACAGACTTTAGCTAACGCTTCTTGAGTAGAGTGATGAGCTTAGTGTGCGTGTTTGCGAAATGAAGTTAAATTGCGCGTTTGAGTAACTCTAGGCGACTACCATCACTCACGACATAGTGGAAATGATCGGTCCAGTCACCCAACACTACTCGTTGGAATTCACCAAGCTCATGTATCTTTGGTCGGTGTGTATGGCCGTGAAGGATAACTTGCGCGTTGGCTTCTAAGTGTAAGCTCTCCACCGCGGCAGCGTTCACATCCATAATATTATCTGCTTTGTTAGAATTGGACTGCTGACTCTGTTGGCGAAGATGAAGTGCGATGGCTTTGCGTTCAGCGAGTGGTTTCGCGAGCAATGCCTGTTGCCACTCATCACTGCGGCTGAGTTTTCGAAACGCTTGATACGCTTCGTCATCGGTACACAGTTCATCACCGTGGCAAAGTACCCAGTTTTCACCGGTGTCCTGTTCGATTAGGTATGGTGCTTTAATAATGGTCAAGCCTGCAGCTTTTGCCCAATGCTCACCCAGAAGGAAATCGCGATTACCGTGCATAAAGAAGGCGTGAATGTCGCGTTGTCTTAGTGCTAAGAGGTGCTGAGCTAATGCTGCAAGCCAAGGCGCGTCATCATCATCGCCAACCCAGGCTTCAAAAATATCGCCCAACAGGTAGAGCTCACATCCAGAGGGTAATTCATCCAGTAGCGTCAGCAATGCGCTATAGCGCTCATCCTGACTATCTAGGTGAAGATCTGAAATAAAGACACGATGCATGCGAACTCTCCTCAGCCGTTAAACGTTATTAAGCGATACTAGTACGCTCGATCACTACGGTCTCCTTCGGTACGTCTTGATGACCGCCGGTGCTGCCCGTTGCCACCTTCTTAATCTTCTCAACAACGTCAAGGCCGTCAGTCACTTTACCAAACACTGCGTAGCCCCAACCATGCGTATCCTTCGACTTATGGTTCAGGAACGCGTTGTCCGCAACGTTGATAAAGAACTGTGCGGTTGCTGAGTGAGGGTCCATCGTGCGCGCCATAGCAATGGTGCCAACATCATTCGTCAGGCCATTATCTGCTTCATTTTCAATAGGTTCTTCGGTAGCTTTCTGGCTCATATCGGCGTTGAAACCGCCGCCTTGAATCATGAAGTTGTCGATTACACGGTGGAAGATGGTGCCATTAAAAAAGCCAGACTCCACATAGGATAGGAAGTTAGCAACGGTTTTCGGTGCTTTTTCGGCATTAAGTTCTAGGGTGATGTCACCGTAGTTGGTGTGTAAAATCACAGACATTGATAAATTCCTTCGCTCTTTAGCTACAGCGTGGTTGAAAAGGGGGGTATAATACTCCTTTTAGAGAATGAGCGAAACCGCCATCAACACGCACCGAGTAAAGTGCGTGGTAATCACGTATCGAGACTAAAATGAGTACAGAAAAGACTGCTCCAACACATTTTATCCGCAAGATTCTGGCAGATGACCTTTCATCCGCAAAACACACGAAGATTGTGACGCGTTTTCCGCCCGAGCCAAACGGTTACCTTCATATCGGTCACGCCAAGTCGATTTGTCTAAACTTCGGTATGGCGAAGGAGTTTGGTGGGGAGTGCAATCTTCGCTTTGATGATACGAACCCTGAGAAAGAGAGCCAAGAGTTCATCGAATCGATTAGTCAGGACGTAAAGTGGCTGGGTTTTGATTGGGCGGGCGAGGTTCGTTACGCATCCAACTATTTCGATCAGCTCCACGAATGGGCCATTGAACTAATCAATAAAGGCCTCGCGTACGTCTGCGATTTAACTCCAGATGAGGCACGTGAGTATCGCGGAACACTTACGGCGCCGGGTAAGAACAGTCCTTATCGTGAGCGTTCTATTGACGAGAACTTAGCGCTATTCGCCCAAATGGGGGCTGGTGACTTCGATGAAGGTGCGAAGGTGTTACGTGCGAAGATCGATATGGCGAGCCCGAATATGAATTTGCGGGATCCTATCATTTATCGCATTCGTAAGGTCACCCATCACCAGACCGGCGATAAGTGGTGCATCTATCCAATGTACGACTTCACTCATGGATTGTCGGATGCCATTGAAGGTATTACTCACTCTATCTGTACGCTAGAGTTTGAAGATCACCGACCGCTCTACGATTGGTTTATTGCTAACGTCACCGTTCCTGCTGTGCCTCACCAGTATGAGTTCGCGCGACTGAATTTGAACTATACCGTCACCTCAAAGCGCAAACTCAAGAAGTTGGTAGACGATAAAGTGGTAAACGGCTGGGACGACCCTCGTATGCCTACCATCGCTGGTATGCGCCGCAGAGGCTTTACGCCTGAGTCACTTCGTCATTTCTGTGAAATGATCGGCGTGACCCGTCAAGATTCGGTTGTTGACGTTGCCATGCTTGAGTTTGCGATTCGCGACGATCTTGATAAAAGTGCGCCGCGCGCAATGTGTGTGCTGGATCCACTCGAGATTGAAATTACCAACTATGACGAGGCGAAGGTGGAGTGGCTAACACTACCAGGGCATCCGCAGCATGATGATTTTACCACGCGTTCAGTGCCATTTGGTCGTAACTTGGTTATTGATCGCGCCGACTTTAGAGAAGAGGCTAACAAGAAGTACAAGCGTTTAGTCTTAGGCAAGGAAGTTCGACTTCGCGGTGGCTATGTAGTCAAAGCCGACGAAGTGATCAAAGATGCCGATGGCCAGATTAGCAAAGTAATTTGTAGCTACGACCCCGAGACATTGGGGCAAAACCCTACTGATGGTCGAAAGGTTAAAGGTGTTATTCACTGGGTAAATCGTGACCACGGTAAGCGCGCGGAAGTTCGGATCTATGATCGCTTGTTCAATGAAGCGGCTCCTGACAAAGGCGAAGATATGATGGCCTCGCTTAACCCCGAGAGTTTAGTGACGGTTAAGGATGCATTTATTGAGCCGGGTTTAGCCGCGGCTTCTGCCGAAGCACGCTTCCAGTTCGAGCGCGAAGGATACTTTGTTGCTGACCGTTATGATCATTCCGAAGATCGCCCTGTTTTTAACAGAACGATTGGCTTACGAGACACCTGGGCAAAAGCAGGCGATAACGCCTAATCGTTAGGAAACGAATTGATGACTTTACACTTATACAATACTCAGGCCGGCGAAAAGCAGGTATTTGAACCGATCGACGCTAACCACATTAAGATGTACGTCTGTGGACCTACCGTTTACAACCGAGTTCATATTGGTAACGCGCGTCCAGTAGTGGTTTTTGATATGCTCTACCGGGTGTTGAAAGCGCTGTACCCGAAAGTAACGTATGCCCGCAATATTACCGATATCGACGATAAGATCATGGCAGCGGCCAAAGCGTCCGGTGAAGAAATTGGCGCAATTACTAGTCACTATGCACAGGCCTACGCGGAAGATATGGCGGAGCTAAAGGCACTCACACCAGATGTCGTTCCCTATGCAACGGAGCATGTCCCGGAAATGATTACGATGATTCGGGCACTGTTGGAGCGCAATCACGCCTACGAAGCCGAAGGTCACGTATTATTTGCCGTGCAGACTATGGAAGATTACGGCTCGCTGTCGAATCGTTCTCTGGACGATATGTTAGCCGGTGCGCGAGTTGAAGTGGCTGCCTATAAGCGTTATGCCGGTGATTTCGTGCTTTGGAAGCCATCTGCTGATGATGAGCCAGGTTGGGAGAGCCCGTGGGGACGTGGTCGTCCAGGCTGGCATATTGAGTGCTCAGCGATGATTGAGAAGCACCTTGGACGCACCATTGATATTCACGGTGGTGGCCGAGATCTTGTGTTCCCGCATCATGAGAATGAAATGGCGCAAAGCTGCTGTGCCCACGATGGCGATAGTTTCGTTAACTTTTGGATGCACAATGGCTACGTCAATATCGATGGCGAAAAGATGTCTAAGAGTTTAGGCAATTTCCGCATGGTGAATGAGCTGCTTAGTGAGTGGCAGGGCGAAGTGTTGCGCTTTGCCTTGCTATCCGCCCAGTATCGGAGTGAAGTTAACTTCTCACCTGAATCACTCGCCGCTGCCAAGCAGACCTTAGATACTTTTTATCTGGCCCTGAGAAAGCTACAGGATGTCGCAGCAGATTCGGTCGATGCTCAGGACTCAGTGATTTGGGATAGTCTTCTAGATGACCTGAATACGCCTAATGCAGTAGCCGCTTTGCACGGTTTGCTAAAACGCCTATCAGGCGCCGATCAAGCGACTCGTGCCGAGGTAAAAGGACAACTACTTGCTTCCGGCGAGCTGCTGGGCTTATTTGGTGATGATCCCGAAGCGTGGTTTAGTGCCGGCACTAACGCCGATGAAGGTGCAGAGATTGATGCATTGGTAGTCGCTCGTAATGAGGCCAAGGCGGCTAAAGATTGGGCGAAAGCCGATGCGGTTCGTGATGAACTCAATCAGCGCGGAATTATCCTCGAGGATGGACCTAACGGGACGACGTGGCGAAAGGCCTAAACAGTTGCTCAGGCGGGCCTTAAAGGGCTTGCCTGAGCCCGCCGACTGCTTTAGTCTGAAATTAAAATAATAAGTTGCAGGCGCTATGTTTTTTTCAGGGAGTAGGGCGCATTTTTTCCGCCCCTTAAATGGTAAGTACCGCGAAGTGGTTTCAGCATGCTTAGCGGGCCTATACCGACGTCAATTCACCTCTCTAGCCGATTACGGTCAAAGTCTGTCACGTCAGCAAGTTATTGATACCTTTGCTGATACCATCGCACGATCGGGCGCTCAATTCGAAGATGAAACAGAGCTCCTCGCCTCAGATCCCCGTAAGCTCGCTTTATGGATTTTTAACCAGCTTCGCGAGAACGCTTGGCTTGATGAGCGAGCCGACGCGGTCTCAATGACGGCAAGCTACGGTTTAAGTGTAGTAGGACGAAATTTCGCCCAGGCCTTTGTTGCCGACAATCCACTTCAGGTTCGTACCCATCATCGCAATACTCGAAATACGCGGAACGCTTTAAAGGCCTTCGTGGTAGGTCATGACGTTCATGATTTATTAGACGCCTGCGAGTACTCGGAGCGAATCATTGCCGACTTTAGCGATATTATTGTTGAACTAGAGCAGCGCAGAAACCAGCTAGTTGACCAAGTGAAAAATGAAGGTGAAGCAGATGTTGCTGCAGATAGTTTCTTTGATTTTCTCGAACGTCGCTTCGAGCCTGATTTAGCCGTTCGTCTCTCCGCCGATAGTGTCGAGCGCTATCGTGATGAAATTCTTCAGCTATTACGCAAATTTCGTGAGACCAAGAAAGTTACCCGTCTTCAGGTGGAGCGCGACTTGCGCGCCTTGAAGTTAGAAGGCTTTAGCGAACACGAGATTTGGTATGAGCAGCTGTTGCGGATGATAGAACAGCGTCTGCGCAACGCCTGTGATGTCATGTTGCCGGCTGTACGAGATGCGTTAACATCATTCACTCAACGCGCTGACGCAATTATTCGCCAGTTAACAAGCTTATCTAGCGGAGCTGTGCAGTCATCGAGTGATGCGCTGGCACAGTTGGGAAGAGTGCCAAACGCCAAGCGGGAGCGCATTCTGTCTCAACTCGCTGAGGAAATGGGTACGGTTGAGATTGGCTTTATTGATCCCGGGCAGGTGAAGCCACTTAAACGAAGGGCTACCGATGCCTTAGTGCAAACGGCTGAAGCGAAAATCGAAGTCTCCGATGAAGGCCAACGACTCATCCAGATTAGCGCGCTGCTAGATAAGGCGTTCGCAATGAGTCATCAACAGTTTGTAGAGGCATTACAGAACATTGTCGGTGATGAAGTGAGCACCACCGCTGATTGGAAGATTGATAAACCACTAGACCTTATGATGCTGGCAAATATTGTGGCTGCGGGTGCGGCGAGTGGGTCGGGCGACAGTGATTTTGAAGTTGCCTCGACGGGTGAAACCGAGCACGACGAATATTTTGATAGCCGTGATAAATTCACAATAAAAAGACGAGTGTCTTAGTATGAATACGTTCGAAACTACCGTAGAACAAAGCCTCGATATTGCTTTGGCACAATTCAAGATGGTACTGCAGCGACTGCTGAATTATGGCGTCATCTCCCGCGATGAATCCTCTGTTGAGGCAGAAATTTACGATCTCTTCGTGCGCTGTGAGCAAGAGCTTGCAGATTACTTAGGAGTTATGGATCTTCAACTACTCCACGATAGAGCCGGGCGCTTCGTTAGAGTGCTCCCTCCCGCCGCCGAGGCACCTGGACATGAGGCCGTCTCCAGCCCTTTTAAAACAGGGCTTCGTGTTGCCTTGTCGAACGAGGAAATTGAGCTGCTGTTAGTTCTTCGTGCTCAATATGAAATCGGTCTACGCGCCGGGGACATTAACGAGCAGGGTGGTGTTAATCAGACGATGGAAAGCTACTCGGTAGCGCTCTTTAATCTATTAGATCGCCGTTTACCTTCGTCATTGAATGAACGAAAAACGCTGTTTCGAAAATTACGCAAACTCCGTGTGATTTCCGTCAATCTTGATGAATTGGATGACCCGAATTGCTGGTTTGCTATTCGCCCAGCTATTACCACCTTTGTAACCGATTCGGTCCTATCTAGCTTAATGGCGTCGCTTAACGAGGTTGACGCGAATTCGACTGATGCCGCGGCTGCAGTTAGCGCAACTTCGCCAGTAGAAGCTGAAGTAGAGGCTGAAGTAGAAGTTGAAATAGAAGCTGAAGTAGAGGCTGAAGTAGAAACTGAAGTAGAAACTGAAGTAAAAACTGAAGTGGAAGCTGAAGTAGAAGCTGAAGTAGAAGCTGAAGTAGAAGCTGAAGTAGAAGCTGAAGTAGAAGCTGAAGTAGAAGCTGAAGTAGAAGCTAAAGTAGAGGCAGCGCCAGATTCAGCTGTGGTAGATCAGTACGCTAATAAGTCGATTTTTGGGTAGGGTGAGACTATGTATCTAAAGCAATTTATCTTTGTAAATTGGGGTAACCTACCGAATCAAATCTTCGACTTTGGGCCGTTAAATCTTCTTTCTGGAGGAAATGGTTCCGGTAAGACTACCGCGGCAGATGCAATTCAAACGCTAATGACGGCGGCGCATGACAACCTCTACAGCTTCAACCCTGGGCAAGACGAATCGACTCAGCGTACGCGAGGCAAGACAGTTCGTACCTTGGCTAGTTACTTTTTGGGTTGTGATGATGGCAGCTACTCTAGGCCACAGCGAACTGATGGCTACTTGGCCGCTAATTTTTGGCCTTCAGAGGGCGAAGAAGTTGAGCCTTTTGCGGTTGTACTTCACGGCCGCGCTCACCTAGAGCAGTCTGGCAGCCAGCGCGTAGCAAGATTGGATTCCCTGCAGTTTTTCTTGCTACGTGGACAGCAGCTCTCACTGGAAGACTTTGTCCATGACCATAAAATTAGTGATGGCGCTAAATTCGGCCAGCGTTTGGCTCAGCGCTATCCCTCTCATCTTATTGAACGCTACGACCGAAAAAAGTCCTATTTGGGTAGGCTTTATGGCGCATTGCGCGGCAAAGATGATGCGGTGAGTGATCGTGAGGCAATGCACTGTGCAAAGACCTTTGCCCGCTTTATGGCGTACAAGCCGGTCCGTTCAATTAATGATTTTGTGGCCAACGAGGTGCTAGAGAAGAAGGACCTCGCCGAGGCTATTCGCAACGTTTCCAGTTTGATGAAAACGATTCACGGCATGGAGTCGTCAGCAGGGGCAATTCGAGCCAGTACTGAGTTGTTAGAGAAGGCCCAGGGGCATGCTAGTTTCTTCATTAGTGAATGGCTAGCGACCAACGAGCTGCAATACACGGCAGCTCAATCACGTTACCTCAGTGATCAGCGCGACTACGTCCAAGCTAAGAAGGTTCAACAGCAAGTCCGAGCTAATATTCAGGACAATAGTGATAGTCGATCCACCTTAGAACAGCAACAGGCCTCTCTACGGCAACAGCTGATTTCACTTGAAGCACAAAAGCAGGGACTTTCCGGAGCCGATGCGGTCCGCCTGGAACAGGAACTTAAGAAGACAGAAGCTGATCTCGCACGGTGTGCTAAAGCGGCTCTCGAAGAGCAAACTAAGGTCGATTCTGCCCTTGCCATTGCGCGATTTTTGAGTGCTGGTGAGAATAAGATTTCCACCTTCGCAGAGAGCGATGCTTTAGTGGAAGTGGCACGGTCGGTTACTCAGAATTATCAGACCTTGGACCTCAGTGCAATAATGAGTGCCGATTGGATTGATGAAAGTCGTTTTGATGAGCTCGCTAAGTCAGCGATGGAAAACCAGCGCCTGTTGCGGCGCTTGACAGAGGTTGCCTCACCGACTGGGCTTGGCGGGACCTTCTATCAATCCTTGCAGGCGGAGCAAGCGAAACTTGCGGGCGAACATCAGTCCTTAACTAAGTCATGTCAAAGTTTGCAACAGCAGATTGATAGCCTTGAACAGAGTCGCAGTAGCTATCCACGTTATGTTAGTCATGCCTTGGCCGTCTTAGCGGAATCGCTACCTAGGGCAGATGCGCGCGTCATGTGCGACTATGTGAGCGTCGATGATGTTCGCTGGCAGAGCGCTATTGAAGGCTATCTTGGTGGTGCCCGCTTTAATATCATTGTTGACGAAGACTTTGAGGCCGAGGCCGCTGAGATTCTTCGCAAGCATCCTGATGTCGGACGCGGAGTGCGCGTTGTCCAAGGTAGAAAAGCCCGCGCTGATATGGCGAAACTTAGCCGAGTAGCGAGTGATAGTATTGTGCAGCTAATGCGCTTTGAACACGCCGCAGCGGAAGCCTTTATCACTGCTAGTTTTGCGAATGTCTTACAGGTTGATACCACTCGTGACTTGGGTAATGTTCGCCGAGGGCTAACTGCTAATGGCCTTGGTGCCGCCGGTTATGCAATTTTTAAATGTGGCCTGTCCGACCACGAGCTGGTATTCGGTAAAGGTGCTCGGGAACGTTCCAAACTCGCGAAGCGCGAGCAGCTTTCTAGTGAGTTGGAAAAATTAGGCCGAACTTCTACTCAACGGCAAATTATTGGTGATGCACTCAAGCAGCTAGCGAGTGTTCAGCCAGTAACCATTGGTGATGAACTATTAAATGTGGCCAATGCACTGCAGAGTTCAAATAGCCTTCGGAAGCAGATTTCACTACTTGAGGCTGGCGATCACGGTGAGCTAGACGTGCAATTAGCGCAGGTACTCAGCGATGAGCGATCGCTTGCTGAGGAACTTGGACAGTTGCAGATTGCGCTGGGTACCCTCAACAGCGAGCTTAGCCAAATTGAGCGTAAGATAGAGCGATCTAATCGACAGCAGTTAGAGACGGAAGCGCTGGTCGACGAAGCCGAGGCAAACCTTAGGGAACTCGCCGCTCGTTGGCCCGACTATGACCTTGAAAACGCAATTATTAGTGCCGATGAGCGCGCCAGCGAGGAGAGTGCTAAGTCACTTACCGAGCTCGCTACACAGAAGCGCGACGAGCTGGGTGCCTCGATTAATCAGTTGGAAAGTTGTTTGATTAAACATAATGCTACCCTTGATGAAGCTACGGCCATCCCGTTCATGCCGCAAAGCCGGCAGCTTAACAAAGCTCTATTCGATTGTGTGGTAGACACTCATACTTTAATTGACGTTGAGTACAATCGTCTCAAGAACAATGTTTTAGCCAAGAAGTACGAGCAGCTCAAACATTACAAAGAGAGCTTTGATAATACCTTTGTGACTCACCTCTGCCACTCTGTATACCAGTCTGTGAGTGATGGTGAGCGGGCGCTTGAGGATCTAAACGCTGAGCTTATTCATCACGCCTTTGGTGCGGACCGTGAGCGTTACAGTTTCGGCTGGGAGTGGGAGCCCGAATTTAAAGAGTACTGGGACTTTTTTGCCGAAGTTACCCGTGCGCCGTCCATTGAGGGGGCTACCAACAGTCTGTTTGACAGTCAATTATCTGCCAAGTACGGTCATGTCCGTGATCGCTTAATGGCGATGTTATTAGATGAAGACGAGCAGCGCGCGCTGAAGAACCTAGAGGATCTAACCGACTACCGTCGTTATCGCCGCTATGAGATCTATAAAACGCCAGAGGGTAAGAAGTCTATCGCCTTATCGGAGTATGGTACTGGTTCGGGTGGTCAGTTGGAGACACCGGCCTATATTATTCGAGCAGCAGCAATTACCTCAGCCTTCAAGTTCTCTGAAAGTGGCTCACACCTGCGCATGGTATTGGTTGATGAGGCATTTTCGAAGATGGATGAGCATCGCTCGCGCGAAGTTATTGACTACTTGACCAACCGCTTAGGATTGCAGTTGAGCTTCGTGATGCCAACCTCAAAGTCTGGACCGTTTATGGACTTAATTTCCAATCAATTCGTCTTCGCAAAAGTTCCAGTAGGAGCGAAGCGGGGGGAATTAGCAACGGGTGTTTTGGTAGATCGTCAGATCTTGAATCAAGAGCGAGTAGCCGAACTCTGGGAGAGTCATCGTCAACAGCTGCGTTCACAGGCAGAATTGGAATTCTTGGCAGAGCTCTAGGCACCGATAATCTATTACTAATTACTGATCTCTAAGTTCAAGAAATAACAAAGCCCAAGTGACATCACTCGGGCTTTGTTGCGTTAGGGTGATTCGCGTTTCTTAGCCAATCAACTTGCTTCGGAAACCAGCTAGCAGGACTAACTACTTAATGGCCTGAGTTCCAGCCGTTAAGGTTTGTGCAATCAGCGTATTGATCGTCATTGGACCCACGCCACCGGGCACCGGTGTAAGCGCCTTAACCCGCCCGTGTAGTGGAGCAAGTTCAATATCGCCCACGCCACCAGTATGATAGCCCGCATCGACGACAATGGCGCCATCCTTAATCCAGTCAGCTTTAATGAATTCTGGGATGCCTACCGCACCCACCACGAGGTCGGCTTGGCGAATGTGACTCTCTAGGTCTTTGGTGCGGGAGTGGCAAACAGTTACCGTACAGTTTGCATTCAGTAGCATGAGTGCCATGGGTTTGCCAAGAATAGGGCTTCGACCTACTACCACAGCATGAAGACCAGATAGATCAAGTTGGTACTTTTCTAGCAAGCGCATGATACCTGCAGGCGTAGCCGAGCCGTATGCCGATTCGCCCATTGCCATACGACCAAATCCTAAGCAGGTAACGCCATCTACGTCCTTGTCTAATGCGATACGGTCAAAGCACGCACGCTCATCAATCTGAGCAGGGACCGGGTGCTGTAATAAAATGCCGTGAACATTCTCGTCGCTATTGAGCTCATCGATTGTTGCGAGCAGTTCTTCGGTAGTGGTTTGCTCAGACATTTCAATTTTTCGTGAGTCCATACCAATGCGGCGACAGGCCTCTCCTTTCATACGCACATAAGTGGCAGAGGAGGGGTCTGCGCCCACCAAAATTGTGGCCAGAACCGGAGTAGCATTATTGGCGCGCGCTTTGAGGTTCGTGACTTCGGCACGAAATTCATCTTCGTAGCAACTGGCTTGGTATTTACCGTCTAGAATTAATGTATCCACAATGTGATTCCATGAGATTGATTTTGTATGGGGTTATCCTAACAAAAAATCCTTCTAAGGCTCTAAAGTGGTATTTTTTTCTGTTGAGGGGGATTTTCGTAAATTTTTCATTGACTTAGCACAGGGGGATTACTATTATTCGCACCGCTTGGACGATAACCCATTCGCTAAGTTCGGACACGGTGAAACACGCTTTCACAGGATTGACTCAATCCTTCCAGTAAAGAGTTTTCGGGGTATAGCGCAGCCTGGTAGCGCGCCTGCTTTGGGTGCAGGATGTCGGGAGTTCAAATCTCTCTACCCCGACCATTTTCATTGTTTGAACCTTCGGCGCCCGTAGCTCAGTTGGATAGAGCAGTGGCCTTCTAAGCCATTGGTCGCAGGTTCGAATCCTGCCGGGCGCGCCACTTTAGGTGTCTGGCATAGAAATATGGTGGGCGTAGCTCAGTTGGTAGAGCCCCAGGTTGTGATCCTGGTTGTCGTGGGTTCGAGCCCCATCGTCCACC
>NZ_CANMGY010000012.1 GCF_947497555.1 uncultured Umboniibacter sp. | reverse complement strand
GAAGTGAAACGTTTCATCGCCGATGGTAGTGTGGGGTTTCCCCATGTGAGAGTAGGTCACCGCCAGGCACTTAATACCATGAAGAAGGCTCAACCGTTAGGTTGGGCCTTTTTTATTGCCTGAAAGAATCTCCCAAAGACCAAGCTCACGTCTAAAGCGCATCAATGACAGTGTGCTTGAGCTCGCACCTCGTAGCCCGTAAACTAATACGCATTGTCTCTAATCATGTATTAGGAAGTTTCCATGCGCATTATCATACTATTTCTCTTGCTGTCCGTATCTGCTCCAAGCTTCGCGAATGACGATGTTGCTGATTTCCTACAGGTAGCGCTGCCTGCGACGGCGGCTGGTATTACCGTGATGACAGATGACTACGAGGGTCTAGAGCAGTTTGCCTATGCGCTCGGTTCAACCGTTGCGACCACCTACGCGCTCAAGTCATTGGTTAGTTCAGAACGACCAAACGGAGAGGACGATGATTCATTCCCGAGTGGTCACGCCTCGGTAACCTTCAGCGCAGCTTCATTTATCGATCGTCGATATGGACACGAATGGGGCATCCCTGCGTACGTGCTAGCCAGTTATACGGCTTATTCTCGGTATGATAATGATCACCATAATGTTGAGGATGTGCTAGTTGGTGCTTTGATTGGCTATGGCTTTTCGCATCTTTTCGTAGACGAATATTCTGACGTTCAAGTGGGTGCTGTGGTGTCAGAGAGCTATAGCGGCCTATCCGTTTCCTATGCGTTTTAAAATTGTCCTAATTGGCCTCGTATTAGGGCTGTTCGTAGGTTGTGATAGCAGTCAGGTAGAGTCTGCCATTGCAGCGCCGCGGACAACCGAGGCGCTCTATTATCAGAGCTGTGCTAGTTGCCATGAAACAGGTCGAGCAGGAGCTCCTAAACGGGCCAAGCTAGTTGATTGGCAGCAGCGGACGGCTAAAGATGAACAGGAGCTACTTGCTTCCGTTATTAACGGTTTTCGCGGTATGCCGGCAAGGGGGATGTGCTCGGACTGTTCTGACGAAGAGCTCTTTCAGTTAGTCAAGTTCCTGATGCCAGTGGAGCCAACTGCCGAAGTTGCCAACTAGCTTAACCTTTCAATAAGTGCTGTGGCTGCCTTTTTAGAAAAGGTTCGTTCACGCTCATTACGAAAACGAATGGTGATATACACTCTATCCTCGTGGACAATTTCGCCATAGCCGTAATGGTTATGAATTACGGCCGTAAGAGCTTTAACGCCTGTGCCAGGAGATCCCTTGGGCTGCTCCTTGGTCTCCTCTATCTTCGGAAGAACAATGTCTTGATGTGTGGCGAAGGCATGCCAAGCAGCAAACTGCGACTTACGAAGTGTTAGGCTCTTGACCTTCCCTGATACCACATCGCGCCAACGATTGGCCTCCGCTAAACCGAGTTCTGCCTCGAAACGGCTTGGAAGCTTCTCGCTCGCGTCCTTTGGTACCAACAAACTGCAACTGAGTTTTGCTCGAGTGATCGCTACATAGGCAAGTCGTCGCTCCGACTCCTCGGCTGCGGCTGATAAACTGTTACCATGTTGATATGGAAAGTGTTCATCATCAAAATTACTGACAATCACATGGTCCCATTCAAGGCCCTTCGCGCGGTGAATGGTAGTGAGACTTATCTGATTAGTTTGAACACCCTGTGCTCGTTGCTGTTGTAAGTCATGAATAGCCTGCAGCGCCTCAGCCGCTGGATAGCGATGCTGGCCAAGGTAATCCGTAAAAGCTTGAAGGATGGCGACACTTTCATCGCCACGCTGTTTGGAGGTCGCGGACTCCTTGAGCGCCTCAAGATACCCGCGGCCTACGAAGAAACGGTTGATGAGTGATTTGGCGTTTGTGTTTGGGCGTTCTAGGTCGGCAATCAGTGCAGCGAAGCTATGTAACTGTTTCTTTTCCCAGCCGTTAAGGCTGTTTGCTAAGGCGCGTATTTGTAGCGAAAAATCACCTTGGCTATTCGCCAGCTGATTCGCAACTCCGTCAATGATGTTTTGTTTAATCTTTAGATGCGGTGTTGTCATGAGTTGACGCCAAAACCTACTGTCATTGCGAACGGTAGCGGCGGCGGTTCTCTGATTGACCTCTAAAAGACCAGTAATGATCTGTAATTCACGGCGTGTTAGTACCGAGTTTCCGCCATGCAGCGAGAAATCAATACCACGCTGCATCAGTGCTAATTCGATGGGCGCCGCGTTTGACCAGAGCCGACAAAGTACGGCAATGGTTTGTGGCTGAGCAGCAGATCGGCTGTTACTTAGTAATTGCTCAATATGGGTTAGTGCAGCCGCGCAGTCGCTAACGCAGGGAATAGGGTTAATCTGGGTAATGGTATCTTTGCTAACAGGGATGCTAAAATGTTCATGTCGATCGCGGTTGTGCGCAATCAGTTGATTGGCTGCTAGTGCCAGTGGATAGCCGTAACGAAACGTCGTGGTTAGCGGTAATTGCTGGCTGTTTGGGAACGTGCTATCAAAATGCCTGAGCATAAAGCTTGGGTTGGAACCGCGAAATTCGTAGATAGTCTGGTCTGGGTCACCTACCGCAATAACCTGTGCGCGGTTTCCAGCGATGATTTCTACCAGCCGCTGTTGAATTGCATTGATATCTTGGTACTCATCAACAAGCACCAGATCCATATGGTTAGCAAAGTGGTCAATCCAGTGCTGTTCGCTATCGATGATATTCACGCTGTCATACAACATGTCAGAGAAACCAATCAGCTTAGCGTCTTGTCTTACTTCTTCGTAACGATGATGTGCTTGAAGAAGGCTGCGCCACTTTTCGCTGAGTGCCGCTTTCTCGAAGGCCACATCGATATTGTCGAAGCCACTCTTATAGTGCTCCTGAAGTTGCCAAAAAGCCTCAAGGGCTTCGCTAGGCTCATTTTGAATATCTCGCTGTTGATCGGGATGGACGCTCTCTAGGATGGCTTTGAGCGCCATTCGGTCACTGATATAACTTGGCATGGGGTTCCAGTTGCGAGCGTCGCAGGCCCCCATGCTTGCCAATCGCTTGTACATTCGCAGTGCTAGCGAGTGAAAGGTGCGCACTTCTGGAAGTATTTGATTGGGTAGACGTTGTGCAAGTCGTGACTCAAAGTCGACCTGGGCACTTTTGTTGAACATGACGACCAAAATTCGCTTAGGATCCATCCCTGAGTTCAGGCGCTCGGCAACCATTTCAACAAACGTCGTTGTTTTCCCAGAGCCTGCTACCGCAATAACCCGTGCTGGGCCACTACGAAAGGCAACGATATCGGATTGTTCGGGCGTAAGCGGCATGGAGAGTCTACAGTTAAAACGGATGCCTAGTGTAGCGCTTGTGCGTCATCTAATCACCTAGCTATCGAGGCGATGTTGGTGGTTTTTTTTGAGTAATTAATAGGCAAGTAGTATCATCGCCGCCCATCGGAATTTGTGAAGTGTGAGTAACATGAAAGTAGTGGTAATTTATTCAGGGGGCATGGACTCCTTTACGGTATTACACCGAGCGCTTAACGCTGGTCATGAGGTATTGGCGGTGTCATTTAATTATGGCCAAAGGCACAGTAAAGAGCTGGACTATGCGCGAAGGGTTTGTGCGGAAGCGAGTGTTGTACACGATGTAGTTGATATCACAGCCATGCAGTCGCTGATGTCGAACTCATCGTTAATGGCAAACAGCGTCGACGACATTCCCGAAGGTCATTACGCCGCTGAAAATATGAAGTCTACGGTAGTACCCAACCGAAATATGATTCTGATTTCGTTGGCAATAGGTTATGCAGTCAACGAGGGCGCATCTGAAGTCTGGTATGGCGCGCATTCCGGCGATCACACCATTTATCCAGATTGTCGCCCTGAGTTTGTTGAGGCGATGCAGGATGTTTCTTTACTTGCCAATTTCGACCCAGTTAAAGTGGTCGCCCCTTACCTCTACGATGACAAAATAGTGATTCTCAAAGATGGTTTGGAAATGGGCTTGGACTATGCCAAAACCTGGACTTGCTATAACGGCCGTGAAAAGGCCTGCGGAAAGTGTGGCTCTTGCGTAGAGCGGCTTGAAGCGTTCACCCTAAATAATGCGCAAGATCCTCTGGAGTACGAAGCTTAATGTACACCGTTAAGGAAATGTTCTACACCCTACAAGGCGAGGGTTCGCATACCGGTAGAGCTGCAGTATTCCTGCGCTTTACTGGATGCAATCTATGGTCTGGCCTCGAAAAGCATCGCGCAGCGGCAATTTGTAACTTCTGCGATACGGATTTTATTGGTACCGATGGGTTGAATGGCGGTAAGTTTAAAACCGCAGCGGAACTCGCCGACGCGGTCGCTAAACTCTTTCCGACAGAACAGAATCGTTTCGTGGTGTGCACCGGCGGTGAACCGCTGTTACAACTGGATAACGAACTTCTACGTGCGCTGCGAGAACGCCAGTTCGAGGTGGCGGTAGAGTCGAATGGAACCCTGCAGCCACCCAGTGATGGTGTTGATTGGTTATGTATTAGTCCGAAAGGCACTGCTGAGGTAGTGGTCCAGAGTTGTGATGAATTGAAGCTCGTATTTCCTCAACCTGATGCCATGCCCGAGCGATTCGCTCATATTAAGGCGGGACTCCGCTATCTAACTCCGATGGCGGATCCTCATGCTGCGAGTGACGATGTTATCTACCGTGATACTAAGACTCAGCAGACCATCCAGTATTGCTTGGATAACCCTCAGTGGCAGCTTAACTTACAGTCACATAAAGTGATCAATATTGCCTAACGGGTTGAGCTTTTCGGCGATGGGTGAACGTATTCACAACCAAAAAAAGGCCGCCCGAAGGCGGCCAAGAGCCCAAGTAAATCTTCTTTAACCTTCAGTCACGATAGCGGCGGTAATCGCAACGTCTGCCGCGGTGTCTGCGTTAGCTTCCGCGGTAGCAACCTCTGCACCAATAATGGCGACTTTAGTTCCGGAGGAGGCGCGGCTCAGTGAAGAAGTAATAATTGGAGCGCCCTGCGGCAGTTCATTGGCACTGATAAGAATTTGCATGTTACCCTCGTCATCTTCGCGTGAACCAACACGATCGATCTGTACCGCCTTCAGTACGTCATCTTCCACGGTGTAGATAATCTGATCGCCGTAGACGCTCTGGACAGGCACTGCCAAGAGGTTGTCTTGGGTAGGAAGTGTGACGCGTACTTCAAGTGCACGACCCAGGGCAACTTTACTATTCTCAGGTAGCGCCAACAGTAAATCCGTTCCTGCACGGCCGCTGCGAACCTCGGCGCCCACTTCTAGGAAGCTCATTTCTATCCAATTACCGCCTAACAACGCTTCTGCTTTCACATACTTCGCGTCGGTTAGCGCTCCAGCAATCTGCTGGGCGGTATCGGCGGGAAGTGATACCCGGACTTGATGATTGTCTTCGTCGAATAGCGTGATAACCGGCTGACCAGTGGCAACACGGCGACCAATCGCTGCGTTTACTTGAGTCACTTTGCCGCCAAAGGGCGCGATAATCGCCAATCTTTCAAGATTTAGCTCGGCTTGCTCTAAGTTTGCGGCAGCATTTTCAACACCGGCAACCGCTGAGACCATGGCGGCCTCTTGAGTGCTAATCACCAATTCCTGCTGGTTCAGAGTGATTTCCTGTTGCAGGCGTTGTTGTTTGAGGTCTTCAAGGGCAGAAAGCGACATTTGTCCATTGCCATACAAGGTTTCATAGCGTTGCTCTTTGCGGCGAGTGATCTCGTAGAGCTCCTTTTGCGCATTGAAGTTACGACGATCCGCAATTTGTTGGGAGTTCAATCTAGCAAGTGAGCTCTGGGCCTCATTAAGCGTGGCCTCGGCACGACGCACGAGCAGTCGGGCATCGCGAGGATCGAGCTGAACTAACAGCTCGCCAGCCTCTACCGATTGGCCTTCGCGAACAAAGACCTCTTGGACGTAGGCCAAGGTTGAAGCTTCAATGGTGGTCGTGTTTGGATTTTCAACACGGCCGTACACGGTGACTTCCGGGGCGAGCGGAGCGTGTTCCGCTGACATTGCGGATACCGGAATGGCCTGAATTTCGGCCTCGCCTTCGCCCTGAGCACCACCGGTGGCGGCGAGGGTGAACATGATAACGAGGAAGCCAACAATTAGGCTGACAACTTTGCCCCACATTGGCATGCCGCGAAAATTCTGGCCTACTGAAGAGCGACTAAGACGGTTGCCGAAAGGCGCCAATTGACGCAGCGGCTTTAGATTTAGGAATTTCATACTTGAGCTCCTTCGCGATCGAGACGTTTGATCTCGGCAACGCGGTTACGATAAATAGTCCAATTAGTTTGAATTGTGTCCAACGCGGACAGCATTGCTGGGATCACCAGCAGAATGAGTACGGTGCCGTACAACATACCGAAGCAGATAACGGTCGCCAGTGGAATGAAGGCTTCGCCCATGAGTGAGGTTTCCATCATCATTGGCACTAGGCCTAGGCCTGTAGTGAGTGAGGTCAGGATTACTGGACGTAGGCGGTTACGCACGGCTTCAACCAGCGCATCGTCCGCACAGAGGCCCGCCTCACGATGTTCCTTGTAGGAAGTCACCAGGATGATGGAGTCGTTCACAATTACCCCCGTTAGGGTAAAGATGCCTAGGAACGCCATTGGAGTGATGTTAAAGCCCATGACGAACAAGCCGAAGAATGCACCGGTTAGGCCAAAGGGAATCGCTGCCATGATAGCAAGTGGCCAGCTGGCAGACTGAAGGATCCAGGCCAAGATAATGAAGATCAAAATCAGCGTGATTAAGAAACCAATCTGCATCTCCTGAAGTAAACGAGTCTGTGAACCGGCCCAGAATCCCTTGCCGCTCTGAATGCCATACTTCTGTGCAATCTCCTGCAGAGGACCCGCTTCTAGCTCATTAATGACCGCATCAGACGTAGTAATAGACTTGTCTGGGTAGGCACGAATGGAAACGGTCTGCACACCATCAACGTGGTTAATTCGATCAATACCACGGCGACTTGAAATGCTGGCAACGGTAGCAAGTGGCAGAATCTCGCCATTAGCCGCCACAATAGGTAGCTTCGAAAGGCTGCTTAGGCGACGACGTTCATCACGTGGCAAGCTAACTCGAACTTCGAGCTCGTTGTCACCTTCGGTGAAGAGCTGAACACGGTAACCTTCAAAGGCGGCGCGAACCTGTGAGCCAACCTGCGACGCGGTGAGACCAATTGCTCGGCCTTCAGGCGTTAAGCTAAAGACCCATTGATCACGGCCATAGGGGAGGTCATCGTGGATGTTGTTAACACCCGGGATGGTAGCCATCACGGCTGAAATCTCATCCGCAGCTTGCTTAAGGGTAGCGGTATCGCCGCCACTGAAGGTCACCTCAATCTCCGGCCAAGGCTGATCACCTTGCTCAATTTGTAATTGCTCTACATAAGCCACTGGGGGAATGCTCTCCTGCCAGTGCTTTAGGAATTCAGCTAGGGTAACCTCACGTGTTTCCGGAGACGTTAACTCTACTTGGAAGTTCGCGAATGATGGGCCACGCTGATAGTCATTACCAATTTGAGCGCCGTTTAGTTCGCTCCAGCCGGCTACGATATTATTGCCGCCAAAGTGTTGGTTGGTTGCGTCCATTTTCTCTTCGAGCAAAGCGAGGTAAGCCATACGTTGATCGTTATTGGCATCCGGCGTGAACTGAATATTCGCTTCGGCAAACTCGAAGTTAATATTCATATTAAGATCGAACTTCACGTGGTTGAAGGCAACCAGTCCAGCGGCGCAGATAAAGGCAAAGAAGGCGCCCAGAATGGCAATACGACGCTGACGTAATACCGACTTAATGGTTGGGATGATCCAATTCTCACGGAAGGCAGTGAAGCGCTTATCGAAGGCATCACGAAATGGATGAGTTTTAGTATCCTTTTCCATTTTCCTGAAGGAATGCTTTAAGTGACCAGGCATGATTAGGAAACACTCGATGAGTGACACAATAATCACACACAGCATCAAGATAGGAATCTCAACAATTTGATCGCTATCCACCACGATTAGCGGAATAAATGCAGCTAGGGTAGTCAAACTTGACGCGGTGATAGGCCCAAGCATGCGGCGCGCGCCAGTAATAGCTGCCTCCTCAGGGGACTTACCCTGTTCAAATTGATAGAGCGAGTGTTCGCCCACCACAATGGCATCATCCACCACGATCCCCAGGGCCATAACTAGGCCAATCATGGAGAGCATGTTGATCGATCCGCCTACGCTATGGAACAGCAATAGCGCGCCCGCAAATGATACTGGAATACCTACCGCCACCCAGAAGGCAACACGAAGGTTGAGGAATAGGAATAACATGGCGAGTACTAAGATTAGCCCTGAGACGCCATTCCAAAATACCAGTGACAAGGTGTCCTTGGCGAATTTCCACGCCTCGAGGAATACTTGAACCTCAATGCCCTGTGCGTTGAGACGGCTTTCGTTACCTTCACGCCATTGCTTTAAAATATCCGCGGCGTTAAAGGTGTCCATGCTGTCACCACGACGGAGACGAATCTCAATGGCAGGTTTACCGTCGATGAGTTTGAGGCGTTGATTGTCAACCTGACGACGTTCTACCGAAGCAATGTCCCCTAATTGAACTAGCTGATCGCCTTGGGTAGAAGCGATTGGCATCTGCGCAAAGCCTTCGACCGTGCGCTGCTGATCCATGGAGCGAATCTGACGTTCGCCCTGACCGATGCCAATGGTGCCGGCTGGGATGTCGCTGGAAAGGCTGGCAACACTGCGGGCTATATCGGCCAGCGAGGCGTTCATTTCAACTAGCGTAACGCCGTCAATTTCGATGGCAATTTCTTCCTGCGGCATACCGCGAAGTTCAACCACGTCAATACCTGCACGACGAAGATCCTTTTCAATCTCCTGAGCGTACGGCGCTAATTCTTCGATTGATTCAGGGCCAGTAATGAAGATGGACGCAACGGTTTCGTACCAGCGGTTGATCTGTACCGTAGGTGGTTCGATCTCTGGGGGGAGGCCGCGCACCTGTCCGAGTAGCTGTTTTACCTCATCCACAGCCGCTGACATATCCGTGTTGCGATCGAAGCGAAGGTTGATGTAAGCGACGCCATTGCGAGTCCAAGAGCGAAGATTACTCAACCCTTGAATGCCGCGCATCTGATATTCAATAGGGTTGGTGACGAGAACTTCAACATCTTCAGCCGAAGCACCTGGCCACACCACTCTAATCTCAGCTTGGTTCCAAGATTGATTGGGATTCATTTGGACATGCAGCTTCATTGCACCCCAAACACCGGCGAGCAAGAGAATGACCATTAATAGATTGGCAGCGAGACGATGCTGGGCAAGCGTTGCAATCCATCCTGAGCTATTTGTATTCACGGTTTTTCCGCCTTTTATAAATGTTCTATCACTTATACCGACGAAGCGAGCTAGTGTTTGGATGCAGGAAAATGAAAAAAACTTTCATTCTGGTGAAAAACCGCGATGGAGCAGTTAAACTCCACAGCAATTAAAGAAGGAGTGAACCGTGGCTGAATCAACCTCACTGAAACCTCGCGAATTAGATAAGCTGGTGGCAGCATTAACACCAGATGGATCCTTCGATAGGCATCAACTCCGCGGCTACCTGAGCGCCGTTGTGGTCGCGCCGGTAAAGTGCCCCGTTGAAGCTTGGTTAGGCGTGTTGTTGGCTCAAGTGGAGGTTGAACAGCTGCCTACAATTAGCTCAGCGTTGCTAAGCTATGCGCAGCAACTTGAACAGCAGATTTCCAGTGGCAGTTATCGGCTGCCAACACTCGGTGAGACAGAGTCGCCATTCGAATCCCTCTATAGTGGCGTACGCCAGCCACTACTTCAGTGGTGTGCAGGTTTTCAGGCCGGCGCTACAGACTTCAACGAATACTTTCAGATGCCGAATAACGAGCATGCAGCAGTTATTCAAGAGAGCTTGATGGCGTTGGGCTGCCTCGCTTTTCCGGAGAGCGTTAACTATCTAGCTGAGCAACTTAGGTTGTCGAATGATGACTTTATTACTCATAATCGCTCGCGCATGCCAAAAGCGCTCAAACATCTCCATAGCCTCAAAGCGACCGAGCGCTCAACCCCCATGCCACATGTTGCTCAGGATGAGCGGGTGCCAGCAATGCTAGAAGCCTCGCCAGCGGATCAACGGACGATCGCCCAGGCAATTGTATTGGATAATGCAGACTGTGCGGAAGCTTGGGAGATCTTAGCAAGGTTGAAGTCCGAGAGTGTCACTCAGACGATACAATGTTTAGAGCAAGCGGTGCGAGCTGCGGAGCAGACTCTTGGACGAGAGTATCTTGAATTTTATCGAGGCCAACTTTGGGATCAGGAGCCAGCGAGAGTACTAATCCAAAGCCTGGTAGGTTTGGGTGCTAGCTACAAAAAAGATAAGCAACTAAAAAAAGCCGCCAGTTACTTCGAGAAAGCACTGGTGCTAGATCACTCTGATGTGGTCGCAGCAAGAGCGGCATTGTTGACGATTTACTTCGAACTTGGTCAGTATGATGCGGTAGCGAATATCCTATCGCGTTATGACGAGCAAAATTCCTGGGTAGCTTACAGTCGAGCTCTTCTCAGTTATGTTCGTAACGGGGATTCCGAGGCATCGCGCTTTTTGCGGACGCAGGCCAAATCATTGAATTCTCATGTGCCGGCGTTAATGAGCCAACGTAAGGATGCGCCGTCAAGCCCCAGGCTAGACCATGCAGTGGGTAGCGTCGATGAGGCAGCTTTCTATGTGAGTGACGCACAAAATGCGTGGCGAAAGGTGATTGGCTCAATCGTCTGGCTGGTTGACGGTTGATCGGCGAATCGATGAACCCAGTAACCGTTTGATACGGCGACGCTCCGCCCAAATAATATAGCGCTGGAGGCCAATGATGGTCGCAATCACAAACGCTCCTGCACAGGCCCAGGCAATTTCACTACCGTATTGACCTGTAAATAAAGAGGATTGAGTGGCCCATTTCCAGCTAACGGCAATAGCGATACCCAGCGCAGGCAAGGAAAGCCAAAAGAGTATTTTGAGAAGGTATTTAACTGATGCTTTGTGCATGGAAGTCCGCTAGCGGCTGTAACGCTTTAAAGGCCTTCCCGAATCTTCAAAGATTTCGATGAGATAGTCAAACTCATGTCGCGCAAGCAGCTCGGTAAGTTGCTCGAAGGCTAGAAGCTCCTCGGTTCCGTATGCTCTCCCCATTGTCAGGGAATCATCTTCGAACTCAAAGGTCCAGCTGAGGAGAGCGAAATGTATGCATCCACTCTGGATGCGATGCGGTAATTCCTTTAGCAGCGCGTCAGAATTGCCCGGGAATAAGGTGAGGAACGCGTTTCGCTCAGCAGTCACCGCTAATTAGGCTCGGAAAAACGAGAGTAGGCTTTCTAAAATAGTCTGTGCACTTGAGGCAAGCATGACACTGAATTCGCTCTGTTGAACCACGCATACCAGCTGCGTGTCAATTGCGCTAAGATCGAGATTCAAGTATTGGCTTGCAGTGGCTAGGCCAGCAACCAAAGTTGTTGTCAAAAGAACAAAGTGGTCTTCTTTCATGGGGGCTCCTCCTGAGAAGTTCGAATATAGGGGAGGCTGCCCTGCGGGTAAAGGTGTCTGCGGAAATTACTAGGAGATAAGAGATGGCAAAATCACAGCGAGCGGCGGCCCGACATATCTTAGTGAAGACTGAGAAACAGGCCTTAGATCTAAAGCGGCGACTAGGGCAGGGTCAGGATTTTGGCGTGTTAGCTAAACGCTTTTCAACCTGTCCATCTAAGAAAGCCGGTGGCGACCTCGGTGAGTTTGGTCGCGGTGATATGGTTAAGGCCTTCGATGACGTGGTATTTAAGCAGCCCGCTAATCAGGTTCACGGCCCAGTTAAAACCAAATTTGGCTTTCATCTTATTGAAACCATCTACCGAGACTAACAGAGTAGGCGATAGTCGCTTCAAGCGACGCCACGCCGACAGTCTGGCTTGCTAATTAACGTGCTGCGCAAGATAAGGGGGATAAGCTATCGCTGTTGATAGCAAAGTTACCTATAATTGCGCCTTTCACTCACCATTGCACCGGATTTGCGATTCGGTTAGCGAGGTTAATATGTCAGCTATTGTAGTATGTGCACTCTATCGCTTTACGCGATTAGAGGATTTTCAAACCCTTCAGCAACCGCTCTTAGATGTGCTCAACCAGCACGATATTCGCGGAACCTTGCTGCTCGCCCGCGAAGGTATAAATGGTACCGTCGCCGGTTCGCAGGCATCAATTGATGCGCTCTTAGCCTGGTTTGATCAGGATGAGCGTTTAGCGAATATCGATCACAAACTCTCCTTCGACGACGAACAGCCGTTCTACCGCACTAAGGTTAAACTCAAGAAAGAGATTGTGACCATGGGTGTTGAGGGAATCGACCCGAAGCGAGTTGTGGGCACCTATGTTAAGCCTAAGGATTGGAATGAACTGATTAATCAGCCGGACGTTGTGCTGGTTGATACACGTAACGACTACGAAGTGCAGATTGGCACGTTTAAAGGCGCACTCAACCCCAACACTGAGACCTTTCGCGAGTTTCCTGAATACGTGGCTAAGAACCTCGATCCAGCGGAGAATAAGCGCGTGGCGATGTTCTGTACGGGTGGAATTCGCTGTGAAAAATCCACCGCCTATCTCAAAGAGCAGGGCTTCGAAGAGGTTTACCACTTAGAAGGCGGCATTCTAAAGTATCTTGAAGAAGTCCCCGCTGAAGAGTCTACTTGGGAAGGTGAGTGCTTTGTTTTCGATAACCGCGTGGCCGTTGATCACTCTCTAGAGAAAGGGAGTTACGATCTGTGTCATGGCTGTCGTATGCCAATTACGGAAGACGACAAGCTTGACGCTAAGTATGAGCAGGGTGTCTCGTGCCATCATTGCTATGATGAATTAACTGACGATCAGCGTGAACGATTCCGTCAGCGAGAGCTACAACTGCAACTGGCTAAAAAGCGTGGTTTAAATCACCTTGGTGACGGTGCCAAGCTGTCAATTGAACAGCAGCGCGAGAAAAAACGTCTGGCTAGAGAAGCACAACGCACTAAGTCATAATGACCGAGAGGGGGCGTGGCTCAGGCTGCGCCGTTATCATTTCTGCATGAAAACGTTGATACTTAAATGGCTTCAATACTCACCGTGAGGGTATCTTTGTAAGTTCCTGAGCGTTTCCCAGAAGAGTCTTCAAGATCAAAGTCCAGTTGATAGTTCAGGCCATTTGATCCACTGCAATTATACTCACTGGCATCAACCGAGGACATGGCGTTTTCGGCAACTCCATTATCAACCTGAGTTCTCATATCGCTTTGTCTAAGGTCAGTCAGATCAATGTTATAGCCAATCGTCTGGGCCGGGGTACCACCGTCTGTCTCCAACATTCCGAAATTATACAGCCCACCAACCGGGGCAGGCTGTAATCCGCTTAGCGTGATATCAACGTCATCGCCCGCAAAGGACCAAATGCAGAAGTTGGCAGACGTTTGAGTATTTAAGTCAATTGACGGCGGCAGCTGAGAAAGGTAGACACTCGAAGAAATGGTGATGCTGACCGCGAATTCTGTAGGGTCAGATTTTGCCGCGCCGTTATACTCCGTAGGGTCAGCGACCAAATCGAAGACGCCAGTAAAGGTTGAGAGTGCATTAGCCCCTAAACTGGCGATATCTGAGCCTAATATCTGAATAGAGAAGTCAAAGGTGTTCGCGGTGCAAGCGGCGCTTTGGCTGGCGAATTGTGTCGAGGCGTCAAGCTCCAGGTTCTTCGTGGCTACCGGATCGGAAAAATTTGATGCGGGTGCAGCGCCCGGAAGCAATGGTACTGCATCAGGCGTATTGGTAATGTTGCCAGCTAGTTTAGTGAGATTGAACTTTATGGGTAAGTTAGCGCCATTAGCACCCAAGAGGCTATAGGCCGTACCGGCAGTTGTTTGCTCTACCGATAATGCGTAGTTCACGCGAAAGTAACCGGTTTGTTTTTTGTTAGAAAAGACAAAACAAAAACCTTCGTCAACAATTGGGATGACGGTCCCCTCTGCTAAATCCGCGCCGTCCCATTCGCCAAAGTCTACATCTTGGATCTGAAGTAGTGCACTAAATTGATCTTTATCGTTTTGCGCCCACAGCAACTCGGAACAGGTCGCCAGTATGACTGCTAATACAATGATCGAAATTCGGTAGAGCATCTTCAGGCCTCTTGAAATGCTATTGTGACAAGGGTCACACTTATATTCATATTGCCACAAAACTTTTTTGCATCCAAACGATAAGTCCATGCGTCTATGTTAGTGAATGAACAATTTATCAAGGATAGAATCATGTACCGTTTAATCAGTGTTTCAGTAATTTTAATGTTGTTATCAGGCTGTGCTAGTGCGTTGAGTGTTCTCGCTTAACGCCAACTAGTCTATTATTTATCAGAGTTAAAGCATTATTGCTTTTAAGTAAGGGGAAGAAATGAAAAAACTAATTGCGATCGCTGTTATTGCCACACTTTCAACAGGTTGTGTCTTTGCAGTAGGAACGGGTGGTAATAGCTCAAACAACTGTACTATTACCGTAAACGAGGATGACTCAATCACAATGCGTGGTGAGTGCCCATCTAGCATGCGTGTAAACGTGAAGAAGCCTGCGCAGACCATAGAAATTGAAGAAGTTTCCGAAGTTGAAGTGGAAATGGGCGAAGCTGAGTAAATACTTAGTCTTAAAGCTCCAGCAAAAAAGCCAGCGTATGCTGGCTTTTTTGTTTCCGATTGGATTCAAAAATTTACGAAACGATACAAACACAAAAACTTTAGGTATTATATTAGGCAATCTAAAATTACCATTCATCTCCACATTAGTTACCTAACATCTAAGAGGCTTGTCTGCCATGAGCAAAACCACCCCACTGTATAATAAGCATGCCGAAGCAGGCGCAAAATTCGTTGATTTCTCGGGCTGGCAGATGCCAATACACTATGGGTCACAGGTGGAAGAGCATAATATTGTTCGCACCGCCGCCGGTGTCTTCGACGTGTCTCACATGGTTGTCGTGGATATTGAAGGTGCGCAGGCAACCGAATTCCTCCAGTATTTACTCGCCAATGATGTTGCGAAGCTACCTACTGCCGGCCAAGCAATGTATACGCCCATGCTAAATGAAGCAGGCGGTGTCATTGATGACCTTATCGTCTACAAAACATCCTACGGCTACCGTTTAGTCGTGAATGCCGGCACCGCAGAGAAAGATCTCGCCTGGTTCAATCGCAATGCTACCGACTTTGAAGTTAGCGTAACATCCCGTCCAGAGATGGCAATTCTTGCGGTTCAGGGGCCTGAAGCCCTTGCGTCAATTTACGAGCTCATGCCAACCATTAGTGAAGAATTGAAGGGCTTAAAGCCATTCCAAGGCATGCCTTTGGCTGATGGTGGATACATCGCTAAAACCGGCTACACGGGTGAAGCTGGTGTTGAAGTGATCGTTCCGGCAACCGAAGTAGAGGAGCTTTGGGATGCATTACTTGGCGCTGGCGTTAAGCCAATCGGTCTAGGTGCTCGCGATACCTTACGACTCGAAGCGGGAATGAACCTTTACGGCCAGGATATGGATGAGACGACTTCACCGCTTACCTCAAACCTGGCTTGGACGATTGCCTGGGAGCCGGCAGATCGAAACTTCGTTGGTCGAGACGTCATTGCCGCGGAACGTGCAGCAGGAACTACCCATAAGCTGGTGGGCTTGGTGCTTGAGGATCGCGGTGTGCTGCGTGCGGGCCAAACGGTTGTGGTAGAGGGCGAGAGCCTGACTGGCACAATCACCAGTGGTAGTTTTTCGCCAACGCTAGGTATTTCCATTGCTTTAGCCCGTGTGCCAAAGACCATTGGAGACTCTGCAGTGGTAGAAGTTCGCAATAAGCAGTTGAAGGTTCGCGTGGTGAAGCCATCGTTCGTGCGTAACGGCAAGTCGCAAATCGCCTAGACTACATTTAGCCTTGCAACAATTAAACGGAGCGTTCTAGGTCGACGCTCCGTTTTTCACGCCACAAGGCATGGCTATTTCCCGTAGCTTGGCATCGTCGGCGACCTGCTGAGCGTCGATATTACCTCTGACTTGATGAGGGCTGTTCTACTTCGGAACACGTAGTAGAGATCATTAACGTTATTGTTTAAATGATCCGATCACCGATTCTACCGGACAGGTAATGACCATCACATTGCTATAGCCAAGCTCCACCAGTTGCTTGGCGGCAAAGGTAGCTCTTCCTCCTGTCGCGCAATGCAGGTAGATAGGCGCGTCGGGGCTGGTGATTGTAGGTATAATCTGCATTTCTAGCACGCCGCGGGGTATGTTAACCGCGCCGTCAGCGGACGCATTGTTGAACTCTTCGGGCTCACGAACATCAATCAGGGTTCCTCCCGCAGTCTTAATTTGCTCTGCCGCTGAGCTCGCATCAATGCAATTCAGTCCGACTCTAATTTCCTGTACCCAGTTAGATAAGTCTTTAAACATTCTCTTCTCCTGATAGTCACCGTTGGGCGACTTATGATAGCTTGATAGTCTATTTAGACTAGCAGTTTCAACCGATAACGAAACTTTCGGCTAACCGTTAACGAAGAGAATGAAATGATTGACCTACGAAGTGATACGGTAACGCAACCCTCACGTGCAATGCGGGAGGCCATGCTCAACGCAAAAGTTGGTGACGACGTGTATAGAGATGACCCCAGTGTGTTGGCTTTGGAGCAGCGCGTAGCTGCAATGCTGGGCAAAGAAGCAGGGCTATTTGTGAGCAGTGGTACGCAAGCTAACTTACTCGCTCTGCTAAGTCATTGCCAGCGGGGTGAAGAGTATATTGTTGGACAGCGCGCTCATGCGTACAAGTATGAGGCCGGAGGCGCCGCGGTGCTAGGAAGTATCCAGCCACAGCCGCTGGCATTGAAGACAGATGGTACGTTTGACATGGATGAATTAGAAGCGGCTATTAAGCCACGCGACATCCACTTCGCTCGAACTAAGTTGGTCTGCTTAGAGAATACCATTGGTGGCGTGCCCCTGCCGATAGGCTACCCCGAGAAGGTGCGATCGATCTGTGATCAGCATCAATTAGCATTGCATTTAGATGGTGCCCGGCTGGTCAATGCTGCCTGCTTTCATGAGGTGCCCTTGAGCGAACTCGCAGCGCCCTTTGATTCTATTTCGTTGTGTCTTTCTAAGGGTTTAGGTGCCCCCATTGGGTCAGTATTGGTGGGTAGTCAAGCGTTCATCGAAGAGGCGCGACGCTGGAGAAAGATGTTGGGTGGTGGTTGGCGTCAAGCCGGTTTGTTGGCGGCAGCTGGGCAGCTAGCGTTAGATAATATTGGCCGTACCGCAGAGGACCATGAAAAGGCCGCGCAATTAGCCGCTGGTCTGGCAGGAATTGAGAGGGTCAATGTACTCGAACAGCAGACCTATACTAATATGGTGTATGTGGAGATTGATCATGATTTACCTGACTTAATTAACTATCTGTTAGACAACGGCGTACGCGTAACATCGGGAAGTCCAATGCGACTGGTGGTGCATCTTGATGTCTCTGCTGCTCAGATAGACGAAGTCGTCGCGCTAGTTCGAGCTAGAATTCAACACACCGCTTCATAGGGAATATGAGTATGAAAAATTGGTTGTTAATTGTCCTTCTTTGTCTTTCTGGTGTCACAGCGCCAGTTTTCGGGAATCAAGAGGAAGTTGAGCCCACGCCGTCAGAGCAAGACCAAAGTGCTGAAGAACAGCAGGAACGAGCCGCAGCCTTGACTGAGACAGAGTTCGACCAGCCGTTATACAAGCCGTTTATAGAGCGATATGTCTTGGACGAGATTCGCGCGCTGCGCATTGAGATGCTAAATAACCGCGTAGAAATTAGCCAGCAGGTTGCCGCCAATCGAGTTGAGGCGAACGATAAATCCATTGCTTATACCGCGGAAACTATGACCATATTCTTCTACATTATGGCCGGCGGAACGGCACTTGTCGCTTTGGTTGGCTGGAATTCGCTGCGCGATGTTCGGGCTCAGGTGGAAGGTTTAGTGAACAGCCGGGTCGATAAGATCACCGCCGAGTATGAGCGTCGTCTCGCCGAGGTAGAGGCGGGGGTTAAAAGGCGTTCGAATCAACTCGCGGAACTATCGGCCGAACTTGAAGACCGAATGGAAGAGGTGGATGTCAGACTTAAGAAGCGCTCTGAGCAAATCATGGAGGCACAGGAAGATATCTCGCGCACCAATGAGCTCCACGCTCTGTGGCTTCGCGCTGGTTTGGAGATAGGGATTCAGGCTCGAATTGATCTCTATGATCAAATTTTGAAGATTAAGCCAGATGACATTGAAGCAATTACCTACAAAGCGGACTTAGTCCTAGAGAATGGCGACTCTGAGTGGGCTTTGAGTTTGTGTAACCAGGCTATCGATTTTGACCAGGAGTATGCCTACGCCTATTGGCAACGAGCCTGTGCGAATGCAACCTTAGGCCGTACCAAAGAGGCGCTGCGAGACCTCTATATGGCGCTTGAAAAGTCACCGCGATTAATGTCCGAGCTAGAGACTGAAGAAGCGTTCGCTAGCCTTCGCGAGAATGAGGCTTATGTCGCGCTGATTAATGAGTTGACGGAAGAAGTTTTATCGGAGGATAAGGGAGCATGAAACAATTCATCATTGCAGCAACGCTATTATCACTAATTGGTTGCGACGCCGCGCCAAAACCTGCCGATACCGTTGTTTTTGGTGGGCCAATCTACACCGTAGATGATAGCCAGCCGATAGTTGAAGCGTTGGCCGCGCACGATGGTAGAGTGTTGGATGCTGGCTCCTGGGAGGAAATTGAAGTATTCATAGGCCCTATGACAGAGGTTATCAATCTTAATGGTAGAGCAATGTACCCTGGCTTTGTTGAGGGCCACGGGCATTTGGCCGGTCTTGGTAAAGCGCTAGTAACGGTGGATTTAAGTTCGACCTCCAGTTACGAGGAAGCCATCGATCGTGTCGCAGCGGCAGCGGAGCAGCAACCAGCGGGTAGCTGGGTAATGGGCTGGGGTTGGCACCAGAGCAAGTGGACCAATGACAGGTCAGAATATGTGGGTGGATTCCCAACGCATGAGGCACTCTCGGCCGCGGTTCCCAATCACCCGGTTGATCTTCGCCATGCCAGCGGGCACGCTACACTTGTTAATCAGTTGGCCATGGAGTTGGCAGGAATAGATCATGAGACCGCATATGGTGTGGGCGGCAAAGTTGTAAAGAATGCCAGCGGCGAGCCGACCGGTGTGCTCAACGAAAATGCGGCCTACCTGGTAGATTCCTTTACGGCCTCATCAACCGAAGAACAGGCGAGCGAAGATATTGTTCGAGCGGCGGAGCATGCCTTGGCGAATGGAATCACGAGCTTTCACGATGCTGGGACATTACAGCATGAACTCGAGGCAATGATGCTACTCGGCGATAAAGCCCAACTTCCTATTCGCGTCTATTCCATGCTGAGTAGCTCTCAACCTGAGCTCATTGAAAGTTGGTTACAGCGCGAGCCGGTTGTAGGCTTGTATGACAACCACCTAACAGTTCGAAGCATAAAAATACATGCAGATGGCGCCTTGGGCTCACGCGGAGCTTGGCTACTTCAAGCCTACTCCGATGCTCCCGATACGTTTGGGATGCCAACCTACCCTATGGAAGGTGTTGAAGTGCTGGCAATCGCAGGCTTGGAACGTGGCTATCAGGTAAATGTCCATGCTATTGGTGATAGGACTAATCAGGAAACGCTAGATCGTTTTGAACGCGCGCTCAGGCAATTTCCAGATACTGATCACCGCTTTCGGATTGAACACGCGCAACATTTGCATCCCGATGACATCAAGCGTTTTGCAGCACTGGGTGTAATTCCCTCTATGCAAGCCATTCATATGAGTTCGGATCGTCCTTGGGCTATTGATCGCTTAGGCATTGAGCGCATTGAGGGCGGCGCATATATGTGGAGCGATCTGATTGAGTCTGGCGCGATTATTGTTAACGGGACCGATGTCCCAATTGAGCCGATTAATCCCATCGCCAATTTCTACGCAGCCGTTACACGCCAGACCTTAGCAGGTCAGCCTGACGGTGGTTATGAATCTGCTCAGAAGATGACGCGTGATGAGGCGCTTAAATCTATTACGTTTTGGCCTGCGGTCGGCGCCTTTGAGGAAAGCTATAAAGGTCGCCTGAGTGAAGGCTATTTATTCGATGCGGTGATTCTATCTAACGATATCATGACGGTGGATTCTAGCGAACTGCTTAAGGTCGATGTTGAGCAGACTATCGTAGCAGGACAAACTCGCTATCAGAGGTCACTTTAATTATGTCCATACGTATCCAACATTGGCTAATAGGCGCTGCCCTAATATTGCCATCACTGACTAGCGCGAATAACTCCCACGCCGGTGCGGTGGCGATGCCCGAAAAGCATGCCGCGTTGGTTGCCAAAGAAGTCATTGAGTCAGGCGGTAATGCCATTGATGCTGCAGTTGCGGCGGGCTTCGTCTTAAGTGTTACTTATCCTGAGGCGGGAAATATTGGTGGTGGCGGTTTTATGCTACTACATATGGAGGGTGTGAATGATTTCCTAGATTACCGAGAGACAGCGCCAGCTGGTGCCTCTAGGGATATGTATTTGGATCCAAATGGCGATGTGATCCCCAACGCATCACTGATCGGTGGTGCATCATCGGGTACGCCTGGAACCGTAGCGGGACTTTGGGCGGCTCATCAAAAATATGGTAGTAAGCCCTGGCGAGACTTGGTCATGCCGGCCGTAGCACTTGCTCGAGATGGTTTCGTTGTGGAAGCACATCTGCAGCAAGAGGCGCGCTATTTCATGGAAACGGCGATGGGAAAGAGCTCCAATTTTTATGAATATTTTGGCTCTCAGCTAATAGCTGGAGAACGTTTTGTTCAGCCCGATTTGGCCTCAGTTCTTCAGCGTATCGCCGACAAGGGGCCTAGCGGCTTTTATGAGGGCGAGACAGCTGAGCTGATCGTTGCTCAAATGGCGCGTACGGGAGGGTTGATCAGTAAGCAGGACCTCGCAGGCTATTCGGTAAAGTGGCGAGCTCCATTGATGGGCGAATGGCGAAATACGCAGGTGGTGACTGCACCGCCTCCAAGTTCAGGGGGTATTGCACTACTGCAAATACTGGGCATGTACTCAGCAATCAATAGCACGCCGCAGCATAACAGTACCGAATACGTTCATCTGCTATCGGAAATCTACAAACGAGTCTACGCGGATCGAGCTGAATACTTAGGTGACCCCGACTTTGTTGACGTTCCCCAGCAGGCACTTCTGGCAAATAACTATCTTCACGATCGAGCTGCTGAAGTAAATCTAGCGGCTATCTCTGAGACTGCGGACGTAAGATTTGGCGCGGTCGAAAGTCCTCAGACCACACACTTTTCGATTGTCGATAATGCCGGAAATGCCGTTTCAAATACCTACACCCTAAATTGGTCATTCGGTAGTGGTAATGTAGTTGAAGGAGCAGGATTTCTGTTAAACAACGAAATGGATGATTTTTCTGCGAAGCCTGGCGTGCCCAACATATACGGTGTAATAGGTGGTGAAGCGAATGCCATCGCCCCGCATAAACGGATGCTGTCTTCAATGACGCCGAGTTTAGTCTTAGTCGAGGGTAAGGTTGATTTCGTCAGCGGCACGCCGGGAGGCTCAACCATTATCACCAGTGTGGCGCAGACTATTTTGAATCGTTATGTCTTTGGTCAAAACGCACTTGAGTCGGTTTCTAGCTCACGCTTCCACCATCAATTGTTTCCGGAAAATCATCTGTTGATGAGCGAAGCACTTTCTGACCAGGCGATGAGTGAGTTGACTGATCTTGGCTATAGCCATTCAGTGGAGTGGTTGGGAGATCTCCAGGTAGCTGCGAAGCATGGCGACTCCTATGAGGCGGCGGCGGATCCACGCGGTCGCGGGGTTGCGCTCAGTTTTTAAGGATTCAGTAGCAAGGTAGCTATCGTTACACCTAACCGTGGAATTGAAAAAGGGCACTTTCACCTCACATGAAAGTGCCCTTTTTGTATGTGTTTCGAAGGCTTAGTGAGGTATTAGCTCTGCGCTAAGCTAACGTATCATTGAATCCGCTTAGCACTGAGATTTCTTTCCCGCGTAGAGTGCTAGTCCACCTTGGGACGTTTCCCGATACTTGGCCTGAATGTCTAACCCCGTGTTATACATCGTCTCAATCACATTATCCAAAGATACTTCGTGGTAACCGTTTCCACGCAACGCTAAGCGCGCCGCAGTAATGGTTTTAATTGCTGCCATGCTATTGCGTTCAATACATGGAACCTGAACAAGCCCGCCTACGGGGTCACAGGTCATGCCGAGGTGATGCTCCATGCCAATCTCTGCGGAATTCTCCACCTGTAAAACCGTCCCGCCCATAACCGCTGCTAAACCGGCAGAGGCCATGGAGCAGGCCACGCCGACTTCACCTTGGCAACCCACTTCAGCTCCCGAGATCGACGCATTCATTTTATAGAGCATGCCGATCACGGCGGCAGTTGCTAAGAAATCTCGGACCCCCTGTTCGCTACTCTTTTTATCGAATCGAGTATAGTAGGCAAGCACTGCAGGTATTACACCGGCGGCGCCATTCGTAGGTGCTGTTACCACTCGGCCACCGCAGGCGTTCTCTTCATTTACGGCCATAGCGAAGAGCGTCACCCAGTCCATAATCGCAAAGTGGTCACTGAGCATGGCCTCGGGGTGTGCCGTTAAGCTCGTCATCATGTCCTTGGCGCGACGTTTAATCCCGCTCACAGGTAGTTGGCCATCCATTCGCATTCCGCGGTCAATACACGCTTTCATCACTTCCCATATATGATCGATACGCGCATGGATATCATTTCGAGACAAGCCGCTGATGGCTTCTTCATTTTGGTAAGCCATCTCAGCAATACTAAATTGCTGCGCTTCGCAGATGGCGAGAATGTCGTCGCCATTGTCAAAGTCCCAAGGTACGTTAACTTCCATGGTCTCAGTTGATGAGGTCTGATGAAACTCATCTACGCTGATGACAAAGCCTCCTCCCGTGGACAAGTAGGCTTTCTCGAAGAGACCAATGCCGTTTTCATCAACCGCATAGAAGCGAATACCATTAGGGTGCTCGGGGAGAGCTTCGTTAAAATGGAAAATCATATCGCTTTCGTAATTGAAGTCGATGTCCCGCAGGTCATTAAGGCGAAGCTTCCCTTCAATTTTGGCTCGGTCAAAAACTTCATCGGCAAAGTCAGGACACATCGTGTCGGGAGCAAGGCCCGCAATGCCAAGAATTGCGGCTTTATCGGTGGCGTGACCGAAGCCTGTTAGCGCGAGCGATCCATAAAGGCCGACTTTGATCCGAGCAACCTTTTCAAGTTCATTACGCGCAATCAGTTCGTCTAAAAAGTAACGTCCGGCCCACATCGGCCCGATGGTATGTGAACTGGAAGGGCCAACGCCAACCTTAAAGATGTCGAAAATGCTTAAAGCCATAGGAGTCTCATTCAAATTTGATGCAAAATTTCCAATAAGAAATTTTGTTTACTGCTCGAACTATAGCAGCTTCAGGTTTATTTAGCCTAGACCTAAATTTGTTTCGTTGCTAAGCGCGAAAACTGTTAAATTAGGAATTCGATTTATTTTCAGGTTGGGATACATGGCGAAGAAGGACTTTACTCAGGGGAATGTGCTCAATCACATTTTAGTGATGTCAGCGACCTCGACCATCGGTTTATTGGCCATCTTCGGCGTGGACTTAACGGACCTTATTTTTCTCAGTCAGCTGGGTGACGATGACATTTTAGCGGCCATCGGCTTTGCCGGAGTTATTCTTTTCTTTACTCAGTCTATTGGTATTGGGTTATCAGTGGCGATGTTGGCGTTGGTTTCAAAGGCTATTGGCCAGGGTGACGAAGCGAAGATGAAGGCGACCGCTTCGAATATCATGCTCTTTTCATCCATCATCGCGGTAGCCATTGCTCTGATTACGTTTCCCTTTCTTGAGAACCTACTGGCTTGGTTAGGCGCAACGGGTCGCTCTGCTGAGTTGGCGTATAGTTATAGCGCCTGGTTGTTACCTTTCTTTCCGGTGATGGTTCTTGCTACCTCGGCGAACGCCATTGTCAGAGCGCTTGGGGATGCCAAGCGAGCGATGTCAATGATGCTGGCTGGCGCACTGGTCAATTTAATTCTGGATCCTATTTTTATTTTCTATTTTGAGTTGGGTATTGAGGGTGCGGCGATGGCGTCGGCGGCGGCCAGAGTGACAATGGCTTCCTTTGCCTTATACGCTGTCTTGAAAGTCCATCCTATGCTCGCACGAATAAATTGGCAGCAATTTCGATCTGAAGTAGGAATCATTGCTCGATTCGCTTTACCGACAACGCTCACTAACTTTGCCACGCCAATTGGTATGGCGTTGCTCACCTACAAACTTGCCGAAATTGGTACGACGGCGGTGGCGGGATCGGCGATCATATCAAAGATTACACCCGTCGCGTTTGCGGTATTTTATTCTCTGTCGGGAGCAGTTGGGCCAATTATTGGCCAAAATGTTGGCGCTGGCTTGTATCCACGGGTGATCGAAACTTTGAAGGCATCGGTGAAGTTTAGTTGTGTTTATACGGCGATACTCTGGTTGCTGATGGTGCTTACGTTGCCATACATCTTGGTGCTATTCGGCGCGGAAGGTCAGGTTGCCGATGTGGTCAAAGCATTTTGCTACTTTGCGATTCCTCTTACCTGCGCAATGGGTGCGTTATTTGTGGCTAACGCTGGTTTCAATAATATGGGTCGGCCGGGATTTGCAACGGCGGCAAACTTCCTTAGGAACAGCATTGGAGTCATCCCCTTCGTTTGGTTGGGCTCGGAGTGGTTTGGGGCCGAAGGCGCTATTGTTGGTTTTTCACTAGGTGGTTTCATATTTGGAGTGCTAGCTATTTTCTACTGTATTAGATTGGCTAAATCTAGACTGGAGAGGCAGCTATTAGCGGAGATGAAGAATGCAGATTGAGATGCTTGTTCTGGTAGGCGCCTGCGCCTTATTGGTGTTGATAAAAGCGACTATGGCGGTGCTTTGGTTGAGACAATATCAGCGCGCTAACCACGTACAGAGAGCTGCAGAATTGGAACGACAAGCTCTGCAATTAAGCGCCCAGGAGGCAGATAAGTTAGTGTTGGAGTTGCGGGAACTTCAGCAAACAAGCTTAGATAATGACCGAAAGTTTCAGCGAGCCAATGCGCAGCTAGAGGCTAAGGAAACTGAACAACAGCGCCTGCTAGAGCGTTCAGCAATTAGAGACAATGACCTTAAGACATTACAGCAACAGCTTTCAGCAGCGAAGGAAAGGTTGGCAGAGCAGGCGGCAACTGCTGCCGAAAGAGAGGCTAGTCTCGCTCAACAGTTAGCGGACTTCAAGGCGAGCAGAGAGCAGCTTAAGACGGAATTCGAACAGCTTGCGCAAGAGGTTCTAGAGAGGAAAGGCCAGGCGTTTAAATTGCAAAGTGAAGATTCAATAAAGCAATTACTTCAGCCATTGCAGATAGATGTTAAAGGTTTTCGCGAAAAAGTTGAGTCCATTCACGTAGAAGAATTAAAGCAGCGCAGTGCGCTTCGTCAGGAACTCATTGGGCTGCAGGAGTTAAACCGACAAATCACCGATAAAGCTGATGCATTAACCAACGCACTTCAGGGTCAGAAGAAATTGCAAGGTAACTGGGGTGAGTTGATGTTAGAGAATGTCCTCGATAGCTCGGGGCTTCGTATTGGCACGGATTATACCCGAGAGAAGGGCTTTACCGATGGGAATGGCCGCCAGCAGCGACCTGACGCCATCGTGTACCTGCCGCAGGGGAAGCATTTGATTATCGATGCCAAGACATCGCTGGCTGCCTATACGCGGTTTGTGAATGCTGAGGATGTTGAGGTTCGAACAATGGCTCTTGGGGAGCACGCTGCCGCCGTCAGTGCACGTATTACCGAGCTTGCCGATAAGAGCTATTACAAGCTTCCAGAGTTAAACTCGCCTGAAGTCGTGATCATGTTTATTCCGATCGAGTCGGCCTACGTGGAAGCGCTAAAGCACGATGAAACCCTATATCAACGCGCAATTGAGAAAAATGTCTTAGTCGCAACACCCACCACACTTTTGACGAGCTTAAATATTGTCCGGCAGCTTTGGCGATTTGAGGATCAAAGCAAGCACAGTGCAGAGCTTGCTACCCGAGCAGCCAAATTCTACGACAAGCTAAGGCTATTTCTGGAAAGTATGTCCAGAGTTGGAAAAGGCATTGACCAAGCGCGTGAACAGTATGATAAAGCATTAGGGCAGCTAGCAACCGGGCGAGGCAACCTTATTAAGCAGGCTGCGGAGTTTAACGAGCTCGGAGTTTCGGTGACGAAAGAGTTAGATGCCGAGTTAGTGGGCAAAGCAAATCTTGAGTTGCCCGAAGTTTCCGATACAGCCAATCAAGACAATTGATGTGGTAGCTACTTTTCTTTTGATGTTAACTGATGTACAAATATAACTTAGAGCTCTCTAATATTGCCATGGAAGGTAACGTAACAATGGAGCGGTTGCTCATAAAAGCCAAGCATAGTCGGATCCAGGCTGTGTCTAGCGAATCTCATCACGAGGAATGGTTGTCGTTTCTTGATTCGCGCTGTGGAAGTTTTCTCGATATAGGTGCCGCCAGCGGGCGAGATGCACACTGGTTCGCTTCGCGTGGATGGCAGGTAACCGCGGTGGAAGACAATCCTCAATGGGAACGACTCTACGATGGTAACGCCAAGGTAGAATGGATCTGCGATAAATTACCTAATTTACTATCCCTCATTAGTAAACCACAGTATGACGCCATTCTGGTTAGTAATCAGTGGCCGCGACTTAATCAAGTGGAGCAGCAGCAGGCATTACTCCGACTTTTTGGTTTGCTAAAGACTGGCGGCTTGTTAGTGGTGACTTGGTCAGAAGGTGGGGAATATAAAAACGAGCATCCGGTAGATTATCTTCCCTTCAGAAAGGCACTCATTGTAGAAGGGCCCGATGCAATTGACCCTTCAGCCATTATGTACACAGCCATTTTTGGGGCGAATCAAAGTTTATAGTAATAATACAGGCTTAGTTTAATGCTCGATATCGTAGTTATCGGTGGTGGTCACAACGGTTTGGTATGTGCTTACTACTTGGCAAAGAAAGGCTTAAAGGTGAAAATCCTGGAGCGACGTGATGTGATCGGTGGCGCCGCGGTCACCGAGGAGTTTCATCCGGGGTTTCGTAACTCTACGGCAAGCTATACAGTAAGTTTACTCAATCCCAAGATCATTGATGAGATGGACTTGTATCGTCATGGTTTAAGAATTCTTAATCGCCCCACGTCGAACTTCCTTCCTATTAACGACACGGAGAGCTTACAACTAGGCTCAACCTTGGAAGAAACTCAACAGGAGTTCGCACGCTTTTCCACGGCAGACGCCGAAGCACTTCCCGCTTATTACGATATGTTAGAACAGGTCGCTGACTTCCTGCGGGCGATGTTACTGGAAACACCAATAGACTACGGCGCAGGTTTCGCCAATATCATGCGTGGCTTCCGGATGGCTGGATCGCTGAATAAAATCAAAGACTCTGGACGTCGAGATGTCATTGATCTTTTTACAAAGAGCGCGGCCGAGGTCCTTGATCAATGGTTCGAGAATGATCATGTGAAGGCAATCTTCGCCTTCGATTCGGTGGTTGGCAACTATGCTAGTCCCTACACTCCTGGTTCAGCGTATGTATTACTTCACCATGTTTTTGGTGAGGTTAACGGCGTTAGTGGAGCTTGGGGTCATGCGGTGGGCGGAATGGGATCCATCACTCAAGCGATGGCGGCTGCGGCAATTGAACTGGGCGTTGACATCCAGACCTCAGCGGGGGTTGATGAAGTATTAGTCGAGCAGGGTAGTGCTGTGGGGGTGAGACTGAGTAGCGGTGAGATCGTTTATGCTAAGCGAGTGGTTTCTAATACTAATCCCAAACTGCTATTCCAGCAGTTGGTCGCGAGTGAACACCTTTCTTCTGAATTCAAGCGCAGGATCGACGGCTACCGATGTGGTTCAGCCACCTTTCGGATGAATGTTGCCCTGTCTGAATTACCAGATTTCTCCTGTAAGCCAGGAACTACGATGCAGCCTCACCATCAAAGCGGTGTCGTCATGTCGCCAACTATGGACTATATGCACCAAGCCTATCTTGACGCCCAGGCAGACGGTTGGTCCGCGCGGCCGATTGTTGAGATGTTGATTCCGAGTACCGTGGATGACAGTCTAGCGCCACCTGGTATGCATGTGGCATCGCTATTTTGCCAGCATTTTGCTCCCGAGCTCAAAGACGAGCGTAGTTGGGACGATTATCGGGAAGAGGCCGCCGATTGCATTATTGATTTAGTTAGCGAGTTCGCGCCGAATTTTAGGGCCGCGGTCATGGGTAGAAAGATTCTCTCTCCCTTAGATTTAGAACGTGATTTTGGCTTGATTGGTGGAGATATTATGCATGGTTCGCTTGGGCTTGATCAGCTATATACCAACCGACCTATTCATGGTTACTCGGATTATCGAACCCCCATTAAGGGGTTGTATCTCTGTGGCTCGGGGACTCATCCAGGAGGAGGTGTAACGGGTGCACCGGGTCATAACGCGGCTAACGAAATCTGGCGAGACGCCAAAACTTGGTGGCAGATATAGGTTTGTGGCGTGAGTAATGGCTCACACTCCTTGGGCTGAAATCGTGGAAAATGTAGGGCAATAGTCAGTTTTTCTGATGTCTGCTTGAATAAATTCGAGATGAAAGTTAAATAGAGTTTTTTGGATTCCTAATAGACGTAAAGATAATTTGGATGATAAGGCAAGGCGCATGCAAAGTGTAAGTCAGTTTAAAATTATCGGCTGTGGTAATTCCGAGTCACTAAGGCATTTTAATAATAATGCACTGCTATGCTGCACAAGTGGCAACCTGCTTATCGATTGCGGGCACACTGCAAAGCTCGCATTACATGAACAGGGATATGGCTGGGCTGATATCGACGCGGTTTACATCACTCATGTGCATGGCGATCATGTTTTCGGTCTAGAGCGGTTAGCATTCGAAAGCCGCTTTAAACTAAACACTCGCCCGAAGTTATTCCTCGAACCCGAACTCGAAAACGAGCTCTGGGAGCAAACTCTAAAAGGGTCATTGGGCAATATTAATGGTAAGAGCCAAGTATTAGCGGATTACTTTGATGTGCAATTCATTCAGGACCATAAGTTTAGTTTCGGAGGTCATCATATCCATTCAATACCTGTGGATCATGCCCCAGATAAGTCGGCGTTTGGCATTCTTATTGATAACTACTTGTTTTATTCTGGGGATACCAAGGCGATTCCAGAGGTTGTTAATGAACTCAACTTCGAAATAGGTTTTCATGATGCCTCAGTGGCTGAAATTAGTCCCGTTCACGCTCATTTTGAATCGCTTAAGTCCTCTTATTCGGTAGCGACCTGCAAAAAATTGTATCTAATGAGCTATGAGGACGATTGGCGGTTAGCAGCGAAGGACATTGACGGCACTTTCGCTGGTCTAGCGGAGCAGGGACAAGTGGTCACGTTGCCCTAGGACTTAAACCGGCAATATGAATGCCGTGTTTTATCTTCGCGAACAACTCTATGCTTCAATTGAATCCCGCTATCGACTCGGGTTACTCTAGTGAAATGAATACTTCTCCCGAAAGCCTCAAGGCCAGCTTAAAGTCGCGCTCAATTAATGGGCCACTAGCCACTCGACTCCATCGTGCGATTAGCTGGCTATCGAGCGCAAATGAGAGCGATTCTGACGATCTGCGCTTCATTACACTTTGGATAGCCTTCAGTGCCTGTCTGGGTGTTGCCGACGAGCAACATACCAAGCTTGGCGAGCGATCTCTGTTCCAGTTGTTTATCCGGCGTTTGATTTCAAGGGATGAGCAAAAGCTGGTGGAAAGTGTGATCTGGAATACCTACCCCAATGCCGTTGCATCATTACTCGAGAACCCCTATGTGATGCAAGAATTCTGGGAACACCAGCGCGATAATAACCCAGAGTGGGATGCCGTTTTGACCCGTCAGCGTTTGCGGGCATCTCGATATTTCACTGAGCGAGAGGGGGCAAAGATACTAGGCTTAGTATTGGACCGCTTAAGCGTGCTGAGGAACCAGATCATGTTTGGTGGTGCCACGTTCAAGAGTTCAGTGAATCGCTCTCAGGTTTCGGAAGGAGCACTATTATTGGAAGAGTTAGTTCCTGCAGTCATTTCGGTGATGTTACAGTCTGCCGATGACGATTGGGGGCAAATCTATTATCCTGTTATGAGTCAGCTTGCTGAGTAAGTGCTGAGTAAGCGCTGTGAAATGTTGTAAAAATCTGAGGAGAACGTTGTGATTTTAATGTGTCCACATTGTTCAGGTTTAAATCGAGTTCCAGAGGATAAATTGGCGGCTACACCGCATTGCGGCATGTGCCGGCAGTTAATCTTCACAGGTGGGCCAGTAAGTTATAATCGATCTCAATTCCTCCGTGCTAGAGACAAATCCGATCAGTTACTGGTGGTAGATTTCTGGGCCGACTGGTGTGGGCCGTGTAGAGGCTTCGCTCCTACCTTTAAACGTGCTGCCGAGGTGCTTGATCAGCAAGCGCGCTTCATCAAGGTGGATACGCAAGCCGAGGAATTATTGGCGAGGGAACTCAATATTCGCTCACTGCCGACCATTGCAGTCTATCGCAACGGCAAAGAGCTCAATCGTTTGGCGGGTGCTTTGGACTTAGCTCAGTTTACTAAGTGGTTAGCGCCTTATCTCTAGCATCGAATTTCTCTGCCGAATATTCGCAGCGAGAGATTCAACTTCGCTTATTATTGTCGTCATGTGGCTCATCGTCACTCAGAGGCGTTACCGCCTTGCGTTTAAAAATTACCACCTGACCAATAATAATTAGCAAGACACCAAGATAGTCTGTGCTCTTCCAAACTAAATCCTCAAAAACCGTTGATATTAGCAGCGCTAAGACAGGCGTAATCACCGCGATATAGCCGGCCTTGCTGGGCCCCACATTTTTCATCAGAGACAGGTAGCTGGTAAACGCTACGATTGAACCGAAAATGGCTAGGTAGAAGAGTGACGCTAAATAGCTAGGTTCCCAGGAAAAGCTAAAGCTATTTCCGGTCAAGGGTACGGCAAGTGCAGTGAACACCGTGCACCAAATCATCCACCAGACATTGGTTGTGATAATGCTATGCCCGGCGTTACCATTCTTAACGGCCACCATATTGGCGCTAGAAGCGGCTAGTGCGGCAACAATCGCAAAGCTAACTCCGATTGCGTAGCGCGGTTCAAAGGCAATCAGGTCTGGTGCGAATAATACCGCAATTCCTGCTAGACCAAGAAGCGAGCCAATCGCCAACTGCCGTGTGATGAGATAGCCGAAAAGTACGCGCGACAGCACGATATTAAAAAACAAAATACCGCTGCCGGCGACCGCAACGAGCCCCGAGGAGATCTCCGCTTCAGCTCGATAGACCGAGATATAGTTAATGGTATAGAACAATCCGAGCAGCGCCATCCAAAGTTGTGCGCGCCATGACACCCGAATATCTACTCGCTGCCACTTGGCAATGATTAACATACCAATAGATGCAATAGCGAAGCGATAGCTCACAGACGCTTCGGGAGCAACGTCGCCTAGCTGGAAAGTAATTGCGATCCAGGTAGTGCCCCAAATAAGGGAGGCGATGATAAAGAGGGCAATGCTATTCACAATATATCCTATCTGTTGAGGTGTGCATTAAAGCGTCATCCTCAACGATAGGCAAGCATTGATCAGTTGAATTCCTAAGTGGTTTACGAAGGCTAGGAGAGCGGCTTATGAAGCATAGAGCTGCTCTGCGGGTTGATACATCACCCAAGACGCTAGTACATATTTTGTTTGTGTTGCTGAGCGAAGGCCGCGATGGGTGTGGGTAAAGCCGCAGGGTGCTAACACCAGTGCGCCAGCTTCGGGTTGAATGGCAACCTGCTGATGAAAAAACTCGGTCGCTCCACCATCGTTAATATCATTCACGTAAATTAACACTAGCAAAACTCGATGGAGCGATTTTTGGGTTGGGTCGCTAGGGTGAGGGAATTGTTCACTGTGCCAGTGATGGTAGCCACCCACCTCGGGTGAGTAGCGCTGCATATTAAAGCCATCAAGGCGGAATATCTGTTTGATGATTTGTCCAAGGTTTTGATCATTGAGGCCGGCGAGTTCTTCTGCAGTAATCGACCGCGGCTGACCTGATTTAGGATCTATGATGGACGGTGCAATGGCTCCCGTTACGATGTGCGGATAACTGCGTGCATAGTCCGTGATAGCAGCCATAACACGCTGCTCGATGACTTGTGTGTAGGGATGCCATGTTGCGTTTGCTGAAATGTTTAAATCCAGGCTGTTCTTCTTCGAGGGGTCCACACCGCTGCCCGTTCGACCAGGATGATGGTCTTGAGATTGCTCAAATAACGCGATCAAATCGGTGCATTCATCGGAGGAGAGTAGGTTTTGAAACTTGGCGATAAAATGTTCAGTCATAATAATAGGGGGCCTAAAGCCCCCTTACCTTAAATCCTTGGTGACACTAAATTATAGTGACACGATTGGATCAGGCGTACCATCATTGTCGTTACCAGCGAAGCCGCTAGTCGATGGGTTACCATTGCGCATCATGATCACCGCACAGGCTGCTGGAGCGGCCATAGAGGTACCAGACATAGTAGCGGTTCCGCCACCCTTGCCGAGTGACAAAATACTCACACCCGGAGCCGCGTAGTCAACTGGCGGGTTGCCAAAGTTAGACCAAGAGGCCAAGTTGTCATTGATGTCGGTAGCAGAGATGGTGAAAACGTTGTTACCGTTGGCGCGAGCAGGAGAATGATTGTTTGCATCATCGCCATCGTTACCCGCTGCTAATACAAAGAACGCACCCGACTGCTGAGCTGCCGCAATAACAGCGTCATCCAGAGCTTGGGTCACACCGCCACCAAGACTCATGTTAACGCAATCGCCTGGCTGAGCATTGGCTGCTACGTGGTCAACACCAGCAATAACGCCTGACCAAGAGCCGCTGCCGCGACGATCAAGTACACGAACAGGAACAACGGTAGCACCCGCAGCAACGCCAATTACGTCTTGATCGTTATCAAGCGCTGCGATGGTGCCAGCAACGTGGGTACCATGACCATTGTCATCATCCATTGAGCAAGTACTGCCTTTACAGATAGAGCTAAAGCCACGAGAGCTGTCTATGTTAAGATCGCCGTGATCAAGATCAATACCTGAGTCAACTACCCATGCTGTATAGCCAGTGCCATCCACGGCTCCGCCTACACGGGTGACGCTCCAAGGCACAACTTGACCGGCAGTGCCACCGCCGCCACCTGGCTTACCGCGGGAGGCAGATACTACACCGTCTGGCTGCATGCTAGCTACTTCAGCGTCACCACCAAATGCATTCGCAGCGGCGTGACATGGCATATTAACCGTGAAGCCTTTGATCGAATTGGAATACACGTGACGAACTGAAGAGTTGCCGCGACGAGCCATTGCGTTAGCCAGGCCAGTAACTTTGTTGGTCGCTACAGAATCGTTGAACTGAACAATACAGCGGTTCTGTACATTGGCAACTTCATCGCTCATTGAGAAAGTAGGCGCATCAGCTGAAGCTTGGGCACCAACAGCGGCGAGGACCGCTGAAGCAAGTAGTTTTTTATACATAAACAATACCTTTTGGGTTGTGGAACACCAACTAAAAATCCCTCTAGTTGATGGTCAGCGCTATAATGAGTTTTGTTGCTGACTCATCAACTATAGTGGAAGTTACCTAGGTAATTGTCTCAAATTTGCACAAGTGTGATTTAATTCACGCTCTGTCACTTGGGTGAGTTTGTAAAAGATCACCACTAAAACTTATAAGCAGCCTCACAGCCCAACAAATCCGCGAGGTCGGTGAGCGCGTCGTAACTCTCAATCATCAGCTCAGGATCCGCTAAGTCCGCGGGTGCGAGTTCGTCTCGATAATGCTGATTAACCCAATCGCTTAGCGCATTAAGCTGTTCCTCTGTCGCGATAAAGTTGGGGTTCACTGCGGCAATTTCGTCGTCGCTCAACAATACGCGCAGTCGCAAACATGCAGGGCCGCCGCCATTACTCATTGATTGCCGAACATCCACATACGTTACGCTGCGAATGGGCTGGGTGGTATCTGCAATCAAACGCTCCAAATAGGCGAAGACCGCTTTGTTATCTCGGCACTCAGTGGGGGCAATAAGGTGCATCTCGCCCGTTGACCCGTCCGGATTAGCGAGCAACTGGCTATTGAATAAGTAGCTGCTGATCGCATCGGCCAGACTCACCTCATCCCTGGAGACGCAAATAGCCTTAAAGGGCATCTGCTCAGCTAATGACGAAAATATCGCAGTTTGTTGCTCCGCGACAAAAGCATCTTCATGGAAGAAGAGGGCTGGCCCATTCCCAACGGCAACCACGTCGTTGTGAAAGGCACCGGCATCAATAGCGACCGAGCTCTGCTGCAGGAATAGCGCCTCGCGCGTACCATGCGAGCGTGCTATAGCTTGGCTGGCCTTTAGGGTTTGGCGCGCAGGAAAACGAGTTAAATTAGCTTGACTGGACCGGCCGTAGACAAACAGACCAACACCGGGCTCTTGATAAGTACCGCCTAAGCGAGTGTGATTCGCGGCGCCTTCGTCGGCGAACTCATTCTGACTATAGAGTGCCGAATGAACCTTAAAGTATTTGCTGTTGTTGAAGACGGTTTTTAATATTCGTTCAGTTTGTGGGTGTTCGATAGCCCGGTGGGCGGTGGTTAACAAGTTCGCGGGCGTAAAATGAACTTTGCCGTCTCTTGAATCCAAAGAGGGTGTGACAGTTGCCGCATTAGCGGCCCACATACTTGACGCACTGTATACCATACTTAGTAATTCTGGCGCTTGTTTAGCAGCCTTGTTGATCATTTGGCTATTAGTTCCGGTAAAGCCAAGGTTTCGCAGCACGCTCAGATCGGGGCGAGCATTAGGTAGGAAGAAACCCTGTTTATAGCCCTTACGAACGAGCGTGCGCATCTTTTCGATGCCCTGAAGTGCAGCTTCCTTGGGGAATGACGTATTTTTAGCATTCTTTGCCGATGCCAAGTTACCTACCGCGAGGCCACTGTAATTGTGAGTAGGCCCAATAAGACCATCAAAGTTCATCTCATGAAACGTCATTTCGTTAAACCTCGTGTAATTAGCGATTGTGAACGGGTTGCCGCGCCGTGCATGCTTGCCTGAGGCCAGGCCACATAATCGGCGGCGTAATAAGCGCTAGGGCGGTGATTACCACTGGCGCCAACACCACCAAAGGGAAGGGCGCTAGAAGCTCCTGCTGTTGGAGCGTTAATACTGGTAACACCCGCACGAATGTTGGCTAGAAAGATGCTCTGCTCTGTCTCGTCGGTGGAGATCAAACCGGCGGCAAGTCCATAGCGAGTTTGATTGGCCTGAGAGATAGCCTCTTCAAAGGAGTTGACTCGGGTAAGTTGAAGTAGCGGGCCAAATAGTTCTTCGTCTGGAACTTGGCCGACGTTCGTTACATCAATGAGCCCGGGGCTGAGACGTACCCCAAATTCGTCAAGTGCTGTCATGATTTGTAGTGATATTCCGCCTGCATCGACCAAGGCAGCCTGAGTATCGAGTAACTGTCTAGCCGTATGGCGATTGATTACCGGCCCCATAAAGGCTTCGGAACTTTGGTCCACGGCGCCATCCACAATCACGCGCGCCATCAATTCACTCAAATGATCCGTGAATGCGTTACTCACGTCACTCTCAACTAATATAAGGCGGTTCGCACAGGTGCATCGTTGACCGGCCGACAGAAATGCACTCTGTAATACTAGCTCTGCAGCATGAACAGGATCGCTATGTGCCGATACAATAATGGCGTTATTCCCCCCCATCTCTAGCGCTGCAATGACCTCAGGTCGACCGCCAAGGCTGCGGTGAATGGCCGTGCCAGTTGGCGAGGAACCAGTGAAAAGTACGCCGTCGATGTCTCCGTTTACGAGAGCGATACCCGTCTCCTTGGCACCATTGACCACGTTGATAACACCCGCCGGTAAACCGGCCGCTTGCCAACATTTCATAGTCAGTTCGGCAACGGTTGGTGTTTGTTCGCTAGGCTTGAAGACAACGGTATTACCAGCCAGGAGTGCTGGAACTATGTGCCCATTTGGAAGGTGACCTGGGAAATTATACGGCCCGAATACCGCCATCACCCCGTGAGCACGATGCTGCAGTTCAAGATTGTCGTTACGAGCGTGACCAGTTCGCTCGTGATAGGCCCGAATACTAATGGCTACCTTGTTGATCATGGCAGTCACTTCTGTGTCCGCTTCCCATTCTGGCTTACCCGTTTCGCAATGGATGGTGGTGGCAAGCTCGCTGCGTCGGGATGCTAGTTGGGCGGCAAATTCCTCAAGGACTACAATGCGCTCTTCAAGTGGTCTTGCAGACCAGCTGGGGAAAGCTAGCCGAGCACCTTCAATAGCCTCATTGACATCGGCCTTGGTTGATTCATTACCCAGCCAAATTAGATTGGTTTCGCACGGTGTAAAAGAGCGCATCTCGGGACCATGAGCGACAGTCCATGCCCCATTGATATAGTTACTCATGAAGTCTTACCTGTATCAAGCAAGTGAATTTCGTCGCCACTGGCAATGTTAAGCTGTGCAGCGGTGGCGCTCGTGATCGCTGCCGTCTGCCCGGCCATGACAGCGGGCTCACACACCACGCGGAAGCTCTTTAGAGAGCTATTAGCCAGCATATAGATGGGCTTCGGCGAAGTGCCTAGTTCGTCGTCGATCGTAGCTGCTTTATGGGCAGTGGCTTTGACGCTGAATAGGTTGGCAACCTTGGCGCGAAGAATCGGGCCACCATCAAATATATCGATCATTTTGTCGTATTCGAAACCTTCAGCCTCTAGTAATTCGACGGCGCGAACCGTATCAACGTGAGGCTTACCCAGTACCTGTTGGGCCGAATCGGGAAGCATACAGGTGTAAATAGGGTGCTTAGGCATTAACTCGGTAATAAACTGGTTGGAGCCTATGCCGCACAATCTATCTGCCTCCTCAAAACTCATGTCAAAGAATTGACGCCCGATAGCTTCCCAAAATGGGCTCACCCCCTCTTCATTCAGCCAGCCACGCATCTCCGCGATTACATAGGGTTGAAAACGGTGCGGATGCTGTCCCATCAATAGGTAGCGTGAGCGCGATAACCAATGGCCGTTACCACGATACGCTGGGTCTAGAAAGAGCGTGCCAACCTCAGCGCAGTCGGTATAGTCGTTACTCAAGTGCAGCATCTCGGCTCGAATTTGCTTATCTAAGGAATGAGAATGATGAGTAACGGACATTAGGCGGTAGGCATAGAATGCCTGACGAGTCCCCGTGGTACCGTAAACCGCTGCGGTGCCAACAACACGAGACGCCGCAGTATCGACCATAACTAAAAGGAAATAATCATCTACATGATTTTTCGAGCGCGCAAAGCTCTCAGTCGAACGTTGCACTTTGGCTGCTAACGTCTCGTGATCTGGCGGGAGGGACGTCAGACCTTTGCCCGCCTTTAGCGCGAGGGCATGCAGGTCTTCGACATCCCCTAACTCCACCGGTCGGATAACTAGCATATTAACTGTCTCCAAGGAGTGAGTTGAGGTTAGGGATGGTCTTCTCCGCGAGTGCTGCGATGAGTAAGGCGGATAATTGCGCGCGCTCAGCAAAGCTATCAAGGCAGGCAAACTCTCCATCTGAATGGATTAGACCTCCACGAACGCCGAGGGTATCAATATTCAACAATCCAGCCGCAGCCAAATTGTTACCTTCACAGCAGCCGCCAGTGGGCTTCCATTGCACGTCGAGACCGAGCTCAGCACCACAGGACCGAAGGAGCTCGAACATTTCTTGCTGCTCCGGAGTCATCGGCTTCGGTGGGCGATTAAAGTGGCCATGTAAATCGAACGTGCAACCGGTGTCTTCGGCTATAGCTTTGGCAAGCTTATTAATCGTATCAATCACACGCGTATCCGCCGGTTGATCTACACGGATATTAAAACGAACAATCGCTAACTCCGGAACCACATTTACTGGGCCGCCACCTTCAATTTTTCCTACGTTAACTGTTAGGCCACTATCGCGGTTGCTAAGGGCTTCTATCTTAGTGGCAAATTCAGCCCCCGCGGTGATCGCATTCTTACCTTTGAAAAATTCCCTACCCGCATGTTTCGCTAATCCTTTGATCACCATGCTGAAGTTGCCACTCCCCTTCCTTGCGCCCGCTAAAGTACCGTCAGCAAGCGCCGGCTCGTAGGTTAGGCCATAGTGTTTATTCTTCGCTAACTTAGTGAGTTCTATGGCTGAGCAAGGCGAGCCGATCTCCTCTTCGGGAGATATCGCAACCGTTATGCCAACCAACGAATCAAGTGGCGTTTGTGACATCGCCTTAAGGGTGGCCAGAAGAACCATGAGGCCACCTTTCATGTCGGCAACGCCGGGCCCGCGCAGGTGATTACCTTCCACCCAAGTTGTTTGGAACGAGCTATCGGCTGGGAAGACTGTGTCGTAATGGCCGGTACACAGCAATTGCAGTGGGGCGTGCTCGTTGCGTGAGAAGATCAGCATCGGCGAAGTCTCCCAACGATCTAGCGTCCCGCCCGCGACAACCGATTCGATCGCCGGAAGGGCTCGCTGCTCGGTATTATGAGCCCACTCGCCAAACAGCTGGGTTAGCTCGTTCGCGACAGAATTGAGACCGTCGACGTTAGTTGTGCCAGAATTAAATTCGGCTAGTCGTCGAGTTTCGGCTATTATCCAATCAGCTTCTAGTTCAAGCTTGGAAAGCAGTGACGATTTAATAGTTTGTAATACCTTTTCGCTCATAAGTTGCTCAGATTCATATCGGTAAAGCTAGTCTGCATCAAAATGGGACGTAATAGTTGCGGAAAAGAAATTGATAACAGAATTAAATTCGTTGAAGAAATTGACGATATGCCCCAGAATCTATCAATGCTAAAAGATGGTCTATCACTTTTCTAGACCAAAAGATTGCGAGTTAATTGAATAAAATTCGCATCAAGGCGGTCGTTGTTAACACCCGCTCAGTATTCTGTTAGGAGATTAGACGATGAAAGAAAATATGGCGAACTTGATGGCCAAGGATGCAGAAGTTCTATTACATCCAGCTTCTTCGATAACGGCATTACTGGCCAATGGGCCAGATATGATCACTTCGGCTAAGGGCTCCACAGTTACTGATGCAGAAGGACGAGAACTTTTGGATGCCGTAGGTGGTTTGTGGTGTGTCAATGTAGGCTATGGACGAAAGGAATTAGCTGATGCCATGCAACAAGCTGCTCAGCAGATTAGTTACTACCATACTTTTTCTAATGCCTCGAATCCTTGGCAAGTCGCGCTAGCGGAGAAACTCCTCAGCAAAGCTCCTGAACAGATGACTAAAATCTTTTTTGGCAGCTCGGGCAGCGATGCGAACGATACAATCATCAAATTGGTCTGGCACTATTTTGCACTGAAAGGGCAGCACAGCAAAACCAAAATGATTGCGCGTGAACAGGGGTACCATGGCACTTCAATATCCACAGCATCCTTGACCGGGCTGGGTGGTTTCCATAAAGAATTCCCACTGCCGCTAGATTTTGTCCTGCGTACCGAGTGCCCCCACTTCTATACCCGAGGTAAAGCCGGGGAGACGGAGGAGCAATTTTGTGATCGTCTTATTGATGAAGTGGCGCAGCTCATCGAACGCGAAGGTGCTGAGAATATCGGCGCATTCTTCGCAGAACCTATTCATGCTGCGGGTGGCGTTATCGAGCCGCCGAAGGGCTACTATCCAAAACTCCAGAAACTATTGAAAGCCAACGATATTCTTCTAGTTGCTGATGAGGTGGTGTGTGGCTACGGGCGCTTAGGTAAGTGGTTCGGTTCACAGGTTCTCGACATTAAGCCAGACTTTATGGCGACAGCAAAAGGTCTAACAAGCGGCTACTTCCCAATGTCCGCCGTATTTATGACGCAGGATATTTGGGAGGTGATGAAATTAGGCTCAGAGAAGTTGGGCGCGTTTTCTCATGGTTATACCTATAGTGGTCACCCAATTGGCGCAGCCGTTGCCCTCGCAAATTTAGAAATTATTGAGCGGGAAGGCTTAGTTGAGCTAGCCGGTGAAACCGGAGCCTACTTGCACGAGCAGCTTCAGGCGGTCATTGGTGATCACCCCCATGTAGCCGAGATTCGCGGCCGCGGCTTAATTGCAGGTGTTCAGCTCGTTGCCGACAAGGCGAACAAAGTGCTTCCTGATCCTTCTGAGAAGTGGCCGCTTAAGGTTGCCAATGCGTGTCGAGAGGCAGGAGTCATTGTTCGACCATTGCCAAGTGTTGGAACTCTGGCAATCTCGCCACCGTTAGTCATTAGTCGTGAAGAAGTTGATCAGCTGGTTTCGACGCTTAAGCAATCAATTGATCTGGTAACATCGAATGGTTAATGCGAGGGCTCGCTATGTTAGATAGGCTTGATCTACGTATTCTGAATCTTATTCAGGCTAATGGACGTTTGGCAAATAAGGAGTTGGCGGAGCTTGTTAATTTATCGCCAAGTGCTTGTCATCAGCGATTCCAGCGCCTCCAGGCAGAGGGTTGGATAAAATCCTTTAGCGCTGAAGTAGATATTGAGCGGCTCTGCTCACCGGTGCAATGTATTGCATCGGTCAGCCTCAGCAACCACTCTCCCGACACGTTTAGAGTATTGGAAGAACAGGTTGAAGCCACGGCTGAAGCATTAGATGCGTATACGGTGAGCGGCAACTGTGATTTTATTATTCGCTTTGCCTGCGCCAATATGACTCGGTATATGGAGCTGACTAGTCAGTTGATTGATCGCTGCCCGGAGATTAATAACATCGCCACGCATGTTATTATGCGTGAAAGCAAACGTTTCAGCGGGTATCCACTCGCCGAGCTTGTCGCGAATCCGCTTTCGCGATAGCTAACTAAGCGCCTCGACCAGGCTTCGTGAGAAGGGAAGTTGCCATTCATGGACTTCCTTTTTTAATCACGCCGCGTTTAGCTAAGATCTATCAGTGGCGCAATAGCTAGCGAAGTTGCTCAAGGTCTCCTAAGGATTCGTCTACCTTTGGAGCGGTTGCTAAAGCCATGCTAACTTCATCTAAATCCTTCACCACGAAACAGTCTCGACCACGAGCTTTAGCTTCGTATAGAGAAGTATCGGCAACCCTTAGTACTCGGGAGATAGAGTATTTACTCGAAGTCAGGACTGCACCACAACTATGAGTGAATAGCCCCCCAATAGCCTGTCGATTGTCATAAAAAATATCTTCGATTAACTGCTCAAGTTCGTTTAACGATTCTACTGAAATGATAGCGACGAATTCGTCACCACCCAGTCTAGCGAGACAGGCATCGTCACCCATAGATCTAGAAAGTACTGCCGCAAACTCTTTGAGTAAGACATCGCCAGCTTCATGGCCTTTAGTATCATTGACGCGTTTGAAGTGATCGATATCAAATACGAGGACGCCGAGATATGCGCCGCCCCTGAGTAGTTCCTTTCGACGTTGGAATTCATTTTCAAAGGCACGACGGTTATAAAGGCCAGTTAACGAATCTGTGAAAGCATATTGACTCAACTCCTTGCGAAGCATCTTGTTTTCAATGCGTTTCATCCTCATTCGCTCAGTCACGCGGCCACTATAGCCCCAAACTACCCAAAACGGGATGACTTGACCAATCTCAGCGGCCAAGTTGATGGGATAGCCGCTTTGAGCGATTGCATAAACCGATAGCATATAGCCAATACCCATGGCAAAGGAGAGTAAAATTGACTGACGAAAGGTCATCAGTCCGCCACCGAATAGTAAAACCGTAAACCACCCTCCGAGAACTAAAATACGTAGGTCAGGCATTAAATAGGCGAAGTAGCTGATGAGAATCACCGCACCGAGGGCGGGAACTACAAAAAAATGTGGATCAAAAAATGCAAGGAATCGATCGGCTTTAGTTATGATGATGAGTAGCATCAGCCCCCATACAATCGTGCAGGCTGTAACCGCCAATAGCCAGTCGTCGAGTGAAAGCTCGATAGCGTTTAAAATTGATAAAGGAAGGATAACTGTTAGCAGGAGAAAAAATCCCTCCGCAGCACGAATGATAGATTTTCGTTTGCGGCGGGTCTTCTCAGCTGGCGACAGCGAAATTTGCTGTGGAGTAAATGCTGGAAGATCCTTCATTGTATTAGCCACTAGGATTCGTAGACAACGTCAACGTGAGTACCACTTCGTTGGTAAGCGTCAACGGTCCGCTGGTGGCATTTTTCGATAGCATCGCGCTTAAGCTTCATAGTTGGCGTTAGTAAACCATTCTCTATAAGCCATGGTTGCGAACAGACAATCACGGCATCTAAGTGTTCATGCGCCTCGAGTTTGAGGTTAGCCTCGCCTGCGATTGCCGTGAGTGTTTCAGAATTACAGGGGATGCCTTCAGCAAGAACGACGAGTGCGATAGGTTGTGGTAAACCACTCCCCATTACACAAACCTGTTCAATTTGGGGGAAAGCAGAGAGAAGCGACTCAATGCCAACTGGAGAGACATACTTTCCCTTAGAGGTTTTAAACTGCTCTTTTACGCGACCAATTATTTCGAGCGCGCCGCTGGATCTGAAGCGCCCGAGGTCTCCAGTTTTGAGCCATTCTCCATCCATGGTTTCGGCGGTTGCCTTGGGGTTCTTGTAGTAACCAGGAGAGATAAAAGCGCCGCGAATAAGGATCTCTCCGTCTTTCGATAGTTTAATATCAGCACCGGGAAGCGGTCGGCCGATTGAACCGATGTCTTCGACCCGGAAAGGCAGATTAATGGTGCCAATACAACTGGTCTCGGACATCGCCCATCCTTCCGAAATTGGCAGGCCTACTTGGTGATACCACTTGAGTACGTCTGGCGAAATTGGTGCCGAGCCAGAGATAATGACGCGAGCTTTATGAAGTCCGAGGGTTTTGCGAACTTTCTTGGCCAGCAGTCTACCAATGAGTGGGACTTTGATGAGTCGCGCAAAGCGGTCGGGGCCGATTTTATCTAAGATCTGTAGTTGAATTTTTAGCCAAATCCGCGGGACGGCAAAGAAAACCGTTGGCTCTGCATGGCAGATATCTTCTCTAAAGGTATCCAGCGACTCCACAAAGAAAATCTGCATGCCAGAATGAAGCGCGGTGAGTTCTACGAGACCGCGCTCTGCAATATGAGCAAGCGGCAGGTATGAAACCACTCGATCCTGGTTACTATAAACTTCACCAGAAAGATTGGCTGACGCAACGCCAATCGCCTGGCAATTACCAAAGGAGATCATCACCCCCTTAGGCTTTCCAGTGCTACCAGAGGTGTAAATAATGGAAAGTAAGTCTTCATCAACAGGTTGGTAGGGGCTATCGATGGCTTGATTAGTCTCCACCAGATCCTGCCAGCGGAAATCGCACGCCGGCATAGGATACGGAAATGAGATCGTTTTTATGCCGCCAGCAAATACGCCCGCAACATGATCATAATTATCCAGTTTGCCAACAAAAACTGCCTTAGCTTCACTATGTTCGATGACGTAATCGATGGTATCCGCGGCGGCGCTGAAATAAATGGGGACGCTGACGAGGCCGGCTTTCATGATCGCTAAGTCGGCCATAATCCATTCCGCGCAATTCTTGCCGAGAATAGCAATACGATCTCCTTTTTCGAACCCAAGCTGTAGCAACGCAGCAGCCATTCGAGAGCTTTGATTATCTACTTCTCTGAAGGTATACGAGGTCCACTCACGATTACGTGGTTGGTGCAAAAAAGGTGAGTTCGGTTGAGTAGCAACGTGAAGGGCAAAGCTCGCTAACGGGCGGTAATTCGTCATAGGGATCTCACCAAATAGGCCATTATTATTATAATTTTAATTTTAGTATGCCATATCTCGCCGTTGAGTAAACCCTCGAATAGCGGTGCTTCGCTAACTGCCAGCAGGTCTAAATGGAACGACGTTGTTCGCAGGAAAGACAGTAAACTGCACCGCGCAACCAATGGACTCGTTAACTGAAACGGCTTCTATCAGCGCGCATTCGGGATGGCGAATAATGCGATAATTTTCGAAGGATGCTTGGTCCAACTTGAGAATTTGCTCCCAAACCTCGCGGACGCACATCAGGGCAAAATCAAAGGGAGAATTGATATCTACATGAACTTCAACTTCTACCAGATGATCAAGTAAGTCTTCACTTAAGGAAATTTTGGTTTTGTCGTCGATAAAAGGAGTTGTAGGGTCAATGAGCGAAAGATTTAGCGCAACCATTAGGTTATTGGCCTCTTGTGCCAGATCCTGAGGTTCAAATCTGGCCAGTAAGTGTCTTGCTTCGTTCATGTAACAAGCTCCCTCGGTTGTACCAAGAAATAAATTAGAGCGATAATTGTCTCATCACGCTAAAAGTGAATACTAACCTAATAATAGTTGAGATGATGGGAGTGTCAACAAAGAATATGCACCAAAGCACACTATATAGTGTATTTCTACGCGAGATCACACTAATTGTAGTGCTTTGGAGGTTAATCGCGGAAGTTATTAAACTGAAAGGGTTGGCCGAGTTCTGCAGATCTTACTTTCTGCATGGTTTGCTGTAGGTCATCACGTTTCTTCCCCGTCACGCGCACTTGATCGCCTTGGATAGCAGCTTGTACTTTGAGTTTTGCGTCTTTGATCAGTTTTACGATTTTCTTCGCGACGTCGGTTTCAATACCCTGTTTAAATTTCACGTCTACCGTGAACGCCTTGCCTCGGTGGGTAGGCTCGGGCTCATAATCCATGGTCAATGGGTCGACCTTACGCTTAATTAATTGCGCGCGCAGAATATCAAGCATTTGATCGCATTGAAAATCACTTTCGGCCGTCAGGCTAATCGTATCGTTAGCGAACTTAACCTGAGTGTCCACTTTGCGAAAGTCATAACGATTAGCAATTTCGCGTTCGGTATTCTGAGCTGCATTTAATAGCTCGGAAGAGTCTACCTCTGAAACAATATCGAATGATGGCATTGTAAATTAACCTCGCTTTATGTGTGGCAGAAGGTCTAGTACCGTGGCCAGCATGTCTTTGCCTAATTGTTGACTTCGTTCTCCATTCCAGCCGAACCGAGAACAGGGGTCGTTAGCGTTGTCTTTGAATGGCATTTCTAAGGTCAATGCAAGTGTCTTAAAATGGTTGCCCATCCAGTTACTACCAACGGTATGGTTTGCTTTACCCGGTGCATCGATATCGTAACCGTATTCAGTCTGAAATTGGTCGCTGCGTTGGAGTAAGCTTCCTCGAAATGCGTTTTCAAGCTCTGCCATGTAAGCGGAGTAATTAGCGACGCCTTCACTCGCTGCGACGAAATTATACGGTAGCGCCTCGTCACCGTGAATATCGAGGAACATGTCACCGCCTACCGATATCATCTTCGAGCGCGCCCAAAATACCTCAGGGCTCTTTTCCTTCGATGGTGATTGCCATTCGCGATTAAGATTCATGCCTGCAGCGTTTGTTCTAAGGTGGCCACGCACGCTGCCATCAGGGTTCATGTTGGGGATAATATAAAAGACTGCCTGGGAACGTAGAGCTTTTCCTAACTCAGAGTCACTTAGCAATTCATTGAGTAAGCCTTCAACAAGGTGTTCGGCCATACTTTCGCCGGGGTGTTGGCGTGCGGTAACCCAAATGATCGGTTTGGCGTCGGCCGGTGTACCAATTTGTAATAGGTCAATTGGGCGGCCATCAAGGGTCAATCCAAGTATTTCGTGTGTTACCTCGTCATGTTGCTGGGCCCTGCCGACTAGTTCGAGATGGCGCTCATAGGAAAAGGGCTCGAAGTAAGCAAACCAAATCGTGTTACCCTCGAGTTGTGTTTCAAAACGAAGGTTCTGACCATCGAAATTTGTATCTAGACGATGCCAGGTCTTGCGGTCGTAGCTGAAACACACTCGATAGTCAGGCCAACCCTCAAGGTAGGCAGCTTGGCCTGCATTGCGAATGCAGCATTGAAGCTTTGAGCCCTGGTCTCCGCTAACGGAGAAGTGAAACCATTGGAAATATTCGGAGTAACGATCTTGGCGAATCTCAAGAAGAAGCTCACCATTGGACTCGCCCGCAAGATGAATGTTACCACTGTCGAAGTTACTATTGACCGAAAACATATCTATTCCTTGGTAAATTAGCTGTTTGCATTATATTTTACATACTGTAACGCTAAGGGAACATCTCAAACGTTATTTCTAGTTCAAGTGTCATCAATTAGCAAAGGATAGTATGGGTAGAAGTTCAGCATATCAACAACCAGATTATGAATATCTGGTGGAAAACTCTAATGCAATCATTGTGTGCTTCAGTACCGACGGTGTCATCACTTATGCCAATGACTTTGCCCTTAATTTTTTTGAGTTTGATGCTGATGAGTTGATTGGCGCAAAGGTCTTAGAGACGATAACGCCTCCAACTGACTCCGCTGGCTACAACCTAGAAGGAATGATTAACGACATCAGTCATTTACCTGAAGACTACCGCATCAATATTAATGAAAATATAAAACATTCAGGCGAGCGTGTTTGGGTCAGGTGGACAAACTGCGTCCAGACCGATGATCAAGGAAATGTTGTCGGCGCGATGTCGATTGGCATTGATATTACACGGCAATTGGAGCTGGAACGTCAGGTTAGTCAGATGCAGAGGTTAGACGCACTAGGTGTTTTAGCGGGTGGTGTCGCACACGATTTTAATAATATTGCACAGGGTATGTCTGGCTTCGCCGAGATGATAAAACAAGAGGACGACCCCAAAGCTATTCGTGAATTGGCGGACCGATTGATTAGCGCGGCAGCAGATGTCGGTCGGCTCACTAATAATTTGCTGAGCTACTCAAAGGTCGAAAACTCTGAATTCGAACTCTGCGATCTCGAGTCATCAGTTCGAAAAGCCATTAGCCTCGTAGAGATCAATTTGAAGCCAGGAGTATCCATTGAGGTTAGCAACGCCATTCCGTCAGCTCAGGTTCGGCTTGACCGTTCAGCGCTCGTCAGTGCTGTCATTAATCTGCTCCTTAATGCGAATGATGCAAGTCACGCCGGTGGTAAGATTGAAGTCCGACTACGTAAAACTGCTGTGACAACGGCGTTGACTTTAAACAACGGGGTTCGCCTCAAGCCCAATGACTATTGGCTCGTCGAAGTCATCGACCACGGTGTAGGGGTTCCCGAGGAGATTGCGCAAAAGATTTTTGATCCCTTTTTCACCACTAAAGTTCGCAGTCAGGGGACAGGCCTTGGGCTGGCAAGTGTCTTTAACTTTGCCACGTCCCATCAAGGTAGCGCAGAGCTCATTTGCTCAGAAGGCGAAACCTGCTTTCGGCTGTATCTCGTTGGTGGCGACGTCGAGGGTACCACCTCTCTTGGCAAAGGGGATAGTGCTCCACTGGCTGAAATCAAAACTAGCAAGTCGAATGTTAAGGCGGCGGTTTTACTGGTCGATGATGAGGTTTTCGTGCGCCTCTATGCGGAGAAGATTTTTACTCGCGCTGGTTACGAGATCCGAACGGCAGCTAGCCGTGACGAGGCGATTGAGCTAGTGAATAGTGAAGGTTTTCATTTTGATGTCGCGATCATCGATATGGTGATGCCGGAGGTGACCGGAGTAGATACTTGGTTGAGCTTAAAGGCGATTCAGCCGACAGCGAAGGCCATTTTAGCAACGGGTTACGCAACGGAAGAGCAACTTAAGAGAGCGGAGGCGGCAGGTTTCTCTCTTTGTGTTAGAAAGCCTTTTACGTTTGATGATATCGTTGTTGCGCTCAATAAACTCAAATAGCGAGTCGTATGCTATGCCGCAAGCTTGAGGAAGAAGTCTGAATGGTTATTTTAAACGTTATGAAAGCTGTTCAATGCGTCAGTTTTTTAACGCTAGTTTTTTCGTTTTCATTCGACGTCGTAATGATGATTCTGGGTCGTTCAGGGCGATGAGTGCGCCTCAGGCGAATATCCCTCGCTTTTGCAAAGGCCTCTTCGTATGGATCACGGTCTCGGTTTGTCTTGTTTAGCGGCATAATTTCGCCTCCATGTACGTACTAACTCATAATAGATCACATTTCGAACTTTTGCCGACTTGTGCGATAATTCATTGCTATCGGCCAGTGATGTCTATACTTGGCTAAATGAGCACAACGTATTCCAACCCCTTCAATAAGCATTAAAGTGAGAGCAACGACCCATGAGTCAATGTGATGTGGCATTAATTGGTTTAGCAGTAATGGGCCAGAACTTAGTTCTAAATATGGCTGACAATGGCTATTCGGTGGGCGTTTACAATCGCACCTCCGCCGTGACAGAAGAGTTTCTATCAGGTCCTGCAAAGGGAACGAGCGTCTCTGGTTTTGAAAGCCTGGCGGATCTGGTTAATGGATTGTCTAAGCCGCGCAAAATTGTCCTGTTGGTCAAGGCGGGCGGCGCGGTCGATGCGGTAATTGAAGAGTTGCTCCCATTGGTTGATGAAGGCGACCTTATTATCGATCTGGGTAACTCTCACTTCCCAGATACGCAGCGTCGTTGGGAAGCAATGCAAAAGTCAGGCGTCCACTTCATTGGCTCAGGTGTATCGGGCGGCGAAGAGGGTGCGCGGACAGGGCCGTCTATTATGCCGGGTGGTGATGCGGCAGCGTGGCCAATGATTAAGGATATATTCCAGTCCATTAGTGCCAAGGTCGATGGTGCGCCTTGCTGTGATTGGGTAGGTTCAGGTGCTGCTGGTCACTATGTAAAGATGGTGCATAACGGTATTGAGTATGGCGATATGCAGTTGATCTGTGAAGCCTACCAGCTTCTCGATGAGGGTTTGGGGTTAACCGCCGACGAATTACATCAAGTCTTTAGTGATTGGAACAGCACCGAGCTAGACAGCTACCTGATCGAGATTACCGGGCACATCCTTGGTTATCGAGATGAAGACGGCGAACCTCTTGTCACCAAGATTATGGATAGAGCTGGGCAAAAAGGTACCGGTAAATGGACTGGTATCAGTGCCCTCGATCTCGGCATGCCGGTCTCGTTGATTGGTGAGTCGGTCTTTGCTCGTTGTCTATCAGCGCTAAAGCAAGAGCGAACTGCTGCTGCAATGGTGTTATCTGGTCCTAATCCACAGATTAGTGTTGAGGATCGCGCAGCCTTCATCAATGATGTTAAAGAAGCGCTATTCGCTTCGAAGATTATATCGTACACGCAGGGCTATATGCTCCTTCGCGAAGCGTCCAGTGAATACGGTTGGGATCTAAACTTCGGCGCTATTGCGATGATGTGGCGCGGTGGTTGTATTATTCGAAGCCAATTCTTAACGGATATCAAGAAAGCGTTCGATAACAATCCAGCGCTCACTAACCTCTTGTTAGATGACTACTTCAAAAACGCGATCGACCGCTGCCAAGGAGCTTGGCGCCGTGTTATCTCAAAGGCCGTGGAAGCAGGTATACCAACGCCCTGTTTCAGCACTGCGCTCGCATTCTATGATGGCTATCGCCGCGAACGCCTCCCTGCTAACCTTTTGCAGGCTCAGCGCGATTACTTCGGCGCGCATACCTACGAGCGAGTTGATCGCCCAGCAGGTGAATTCTTCCATACTAACTGGACAGGAACGGGCGGTGACATCAGTTCGCAAACTTACAACGTTTAAGTTGTAAAAATAGTTTGAAATTTTGGTGCGCAGGCACTACTATGCGCGCTATCGAGCTGGTGTAGCTCAGTTGGTAGAGCAACTGACTTGTAATCAGTAGGTCGTAGGTTCAACTCCTATCACCAGCTCCATATCTTTAAAGACAGGCGTAAGCCTGTTTTTTTTCGCCTGTATATTTTCCAGTTCGAAGTTTGCCACCGCTCCGCTTGGGTGGGCTATCTTGAGATGGACTATCTTGCGGTGAGTCTATTCTTCCGTTAGCGTGGCATTATGAATCCATTTTTTTATGACCTGATGCAACCCAATCACCTCGCCAATCTGAAGTGGCTTGTCAATCCTGAAAGCTTTTCGCTTTGGGAGCCAACGGCTGAGGTTGAGAGGTTTGACACTCAATCTCTCTTTGCTGCAATTGAGCGGGACCATGGCCTATCCGACAGTCTGGAAGGCCTCGAATCCTTGCGACGTACAAGTCGTCTTGGCAAATACTGTGAATACCTCATCACTCATGCTTGGCAGAGAACTCTGCCGGAAACGGAGTCATTAACCGCAGGCTTACAGCTTCATCATGAGGGTAGAACGCTCGGTGAGCTTGATTTTATCCTCTCTTCGCAAGCCTCCCCTGAAGTTACCCATATTGAGCTGGCGGTGAAATTCTATCTCGCGGCTAATTTTGATGAGCAACTCCATGCTGTGGGTCCAAATCTCAAAGATAGTTGGCGCCTTAAACGAAAACATCTAATTGAAAATCAATTCCCCCGCGCACATTCGCCACAAAGTCCGCTTGCTAAGCTCGAGGGAGAGCTAAAACAGGCGGCGCTGCTGCCTGGTAGAATTTTTCAGCCCTTTTCGGGGCGATTGGATGAGAGCTGGATGAGTCAGGAACAGTTTCTTAATTACAATGTGGGCGAAGAGTGGGTGGTCGTGCCTCGACTCTGCTGGCCAGCTCCACGCGAAGCTAAGTTGTTGAAGGTATTGAGCAAAACGGACTTGATGAGTAGATTGAGTGAAGTGCCTGTTATGGTTGCTAGTGTTACTGCAGGGAAGCTCATTGAGGTTGGTTTTGTGGTGTCCAATGATTGGCAGCAGCAAGCTATTTCAGCACTTGAAAATAATTCTATTTGAGATGAACGTTTGGTTCTTAAACGAGTCTATTGAATAGGCTAAGAGGATTTTTAACGTGTATCAGGTGGAATGAATCTAGGGAAGAATGTGGCGAGTGGGTTGCCCCAACTCGCGCTGTCTATAATACTTTATTAAACGGCGCCTACTTCTATTCGCTCTTATTATTTATAGTTTTTGTCTTGCTATTCTTATTGTTATTTATTGTTTTTGTGTTGTTGTAATCTATTTTTATTATTTATTGTTTTTATTATATTTGTTGTCTTTTTTTATTATTTATTGTTTTTATTTTTCGAAACGTCATTGTTAGATGACACGTCCTGCCAGAGTATTAGCTAGAACCGTGCCAACTTTTTAAAAGTCTATATTTCTGGGGGCTTTGACGCCGTTATAGTGATTTTGTGCGCCGCGCAAAATGAAGTCAGTAATGTTACCTATTTGATAGATTTGTTACTGGCTAGCGGTCAATGGGTCTGTACCCATACCATGTTGGTCCTTGCATGACCGCTGTCGCATCCGGGATAAGATGAATGTAATGACGCTCAAGAAGATTCACCTCAATACAATTGTCAACATCGTAAAGGTCGTCACGGTGATTCTGTTCGTAGCTCGCAAGTAGCTGCTTCAGCGCAAGCTGTTTCGCCTCATGGCTATTGTGACAACCGTAAAGGCCTATATCATGAAACTCGAGGAACTTTCCAGGAAGATAGCCACCAACATTCACAAAGAATAGCGCTGGCGAATTGGCGGCAGGAGCCTGATGTGAAACCTCGATGCGATACCCTTCAACTGAGTTAATTTCTGTATAGCTATCAAGATGTAAGCCCTTGGCATCCCCATACCATTCTCTGCGCAGTTGGTCCAAACAGGCATCGATTGATGCGCCTACGACAAAGCGGACGTCGTGTACTTCAATATTAGAATTGCCACAATTTCCGCCCAATACAGCCATAAAGAGTTTCATCTCGAGTTTCTCCGTAAACTAATGTTATCGTTACTATATCGCAATACAGCAGAGATGTTGCTAAAGGAGATAGATCAGCAATGAAGGTATTTGAAGTCGCTAAGCAGGGGATCAGCCATGGCACCGTGGTGCAGTGTCCGAAGAATTCGGTAGGGGTAGATGAAGTTCGCCTCAAGGTCGACAGCTTTAGCCTCACCGCGAATAATGTGAGCTACGCGTTGGCGGGAGATAGTTTGAAATACTGGGATTTCTTTCCGGCTACTCAGGCAGAGAATGGTCGAGTGCCAGTGATGGGGATTGCAACCGTTGTCGAAAGTCGGTGTGAGAAGGTTAAGGTAGGTGAACAGGTTTGGGGCTGGTTCCCAATGGCCGACGAGATTATAGCCCTCCCGTCCGATATTAAGGGCTCTGGCTGGGTAGACAGTCACCCGAAGCGCGGTGCTAATGCGCCCATTTACCGCCATTATGAGCGACTTCCTTTCGGGTTCAAATATAGCCACTATGAGCACGCGCTAAAGGGGTTGTTTACGACTAGCTGGCTGTTGGCGTCATGGTGGCGCAGCGAGACTTTTTTGGGAGCGAAGACGGTATACGTCACCAGTGCTTCGAGTAAAACTGCGTTAGCCTTGGCGCATGCTTTGAAGGACGATGATATTCGTTTGGTGGCGGTTACCTCTCCTGCGAATGTTGAATTTGTTACGTCGACCGGATGTTATCAAGAGGTGTTAACCTACGATGACGACTTATGGCTAACCACGGACAGCTTAGTTGCTGATTTCGCCGGGCGAATTGACTGGGTAGATCGCTTAGCTGACACTTGCCCCGAAAAACTTAAATGGGCGTCGCTTATCGGGGCAACTCACGGTACACCGACAAGTCGGGGTAAAGTCGTGCCAGACAGAACGCAATTCTTCTTCGCGCCAACGGAGTTCGAACGTCTAAAAAACGAAATAGGTGGGGGTGCATTAGCAATGGCTCTGATCTCATCACTGAGAGAATTTGCGGCGTGGTTTGAGCCGCGGCTTGAGTTAACGTTGATTGATGCGTTAGAGCCGCTGGTGAAGGTTTTTGATTCGTTAGTAAATGGTGAGGTTGCACCCTCAACGCTGTTGATTGTGCAACCCAATGAGCAGGTAGATTAACAGTCATCCTCAATCATTGCGGCCACGATGGCAACGTCGTCAACGTTGGTCGCAACTCGCATTTCGCCTTGCTCAGTAGTGACTTCTTCATATCGTCTATCACCGACTTCAGCGACAAAAAGCTGGCCTGATGCGTTAGCCACATAATAGGCTACGTCGTGCTGAAGTGCAGCGCTGCGGTCTGAGTGGTTTACACGCTGGTTGTCCAAATTCGAGTATAAATCACCTGATGTTCGGAAAAGCGCTGCAGTTTCAGCTCCCTGTGGATGGCCCACGGAAACTTTACCGATGTTTCGGCCGGTGGGTAATTGGTCATAAACAGCGAAATAGCGGTCGTTTAACTCATAAACCTGACCAAGAACCATTGCATCGGAACTGATTGATTTTGGGTTGGTTTCATTGAGCGTAGAAAGAATGGCATCTTCAACGGACTCATAACCAGGCTGGCAATTATCAGCCAAAGCAATATTTGAAGTCATTAGTACAGCAGCAGTCGTAGCAATCCAAGTTTTCATGATTATCTTCCTTAAAAAAAACAAAGGGCGGTAAGTCTCGTGACAACCGTTGGGGGACCCTTTGTAGAGAAAGACGCAATGAGTTTCGCTTTGGATGCAAAAAAAGGCTGAAAATGGTGAAAAAAAATGAAATTAGATCATTTTGAATCTAAATATTACTCGTGCTCGTCTACCTTGATTGGGTGCTATGAAAGTTAGCGTGGTTCACGCTATAGTCTTAAGTCAAAACAGCCATCAGCTATGGATTCTCATGACCGACGTTATTCTCTCTGCACAGCACGTTTCCAAGCACTATGCGGAAGTCACTGCTGTTAATGACCTCAGTTTCGACATTAAAGCGGGTACGTGTTTTGGGCTTCTTGGCCCCAATGGTGCAGGCAAGACGACAACTATTGAGATCTTGGAAGGTATCCAGCTTCCAGATGCCGGAGAGGTCCTGTTCCGAGGTAAACCCATTAGTCGCGATTATGCACAGCGTATTGGGATTCAGTTTCAGAGTACCGCATTGCAAGACTTTCTAACGGTTCGTGAATCACTGGAATTATTCGCAACCCTATATCATGAGCATCTTCCGTTGGAACAGCTAATTGAAGACTGTTCTTTGAATGATTTCATTGATCGCGATAATCGTAAGTTGTCGGGAGGCCAGCGGCAACGGCTCTTATTGGCGATTGCATTGGTTAATGACCCGGATTTAATTTTTCTAGATGAACCCACTACTGGCTTAGACCCTCAGGCTCGACGACACTTCTGGGAGCTCATTGAACGGATTAAAGCCCGTGGTAAGAGTATTCTGTTAACAACTCATTACATGGACGAAGCCGAATTCCTGTGTGACGAAATTGCTATCGTTGATTCCGGCTCGATTGTGGAGCAGGGTACGCCGAGGGAATTACTAGCGAAGCATTTTGATGGGTCATTAATTAAGTTGCCTGCTGGAACAGATCTTTCGAGTTTAAATATTGCCTCGGTAATGATAAACGCCGGTGACTTTCTGCAGTTCTCTACGTCGGAGGTTGGTGAAACGGTAAATCAGTTAGCGGCGAAGGGTATTCCGTTGGATGGCTTGCGGATTGAGTCGCCAACGCTTGAGGATTTGTTCTTGTTATTAACTGGTCATTCACTGCGAGCTTAGGAGATACGATGAAAGCATTTTTAGCCATTCTTAAGGCGCGTAACATCGAATTTATCCGCGATCGAGCTACATTGAGTTGGAACCTACTCTTTCCAGTGTTATTGATTGTTGGCTTCGCCTTCATGTTTGGCAGCGATGATAAGGCGCTGTATAAGGTTGGCGTGGTTGAAGCGGTGAGTAGTGAGACACTCGTTGCTGAAGTAGCCCAGTTAAAGTATCTCGAGGCTGTTCCATATCCTAATTTAGAGGATGCGATGCAACGGCTTCAGCATCATCAGATTGATGTTATTTTGGGTGACGGAAACTATTGGCTGAATAGTGATTCACCAAAGAGTTACGTGGTTGAGCGTATGATTCTATCGGTAACCGATGCGCCCTTAGAGGCGAAACCGGTTACGGGTGAAGCCATTCGTTACTTAGATTGGGTGGTGCCTGGAATTCTGGGAATGAATATGATGTTTAGTTGTTTATTCGGAGTGGGCTACGTGATTGTTCGCTACCGAAAAAATGGCGTCTTGAAGCGATTTCAAGCTACCCCGGTGAGTGCTATCAGCTTTTTAGCCGCGCAGGTTGTTTCGCGCTTAGTGGTAGTTACCCTGTTAACCAGTGCAATCTTTATCGCCATGGATCTCATGTTTGATTTTGTGGTATTGGGGTCGCGCTGGCTGATGTTGCTGGTTGTGATATTAGGAGCCGCTTCCATGATTAGCCTCTCGTTATTAATGGCCTCGCGCACACAAAGCGAGGAATTAGCGGGAGGGCTACTAAACTTGATTACGTGGCCGATGATGTTGCTATCTGGGGTCTGGTTTTCTCTCGAAGGGTCGCCCGAAGCAGTACATTGGTTAGCCGCATTGTTTCCATTGACGCACATGCTAGAAGCGGCACGGAGCATCATGTTAGATGGCGCGACTCTATCGGACATAGCGATGCCCTTGGCGGTTTTATCAGGAATCTGTATTGTGGCGCTTTCACTGGCAGCCCGTTTATTTGTTTGGCGTCAAAATTAATGAGCCTAATCAATTAGGGTGACAAAAATATGGCCATGATAACGGTACTCTTAATGCCACCAGAATTATGCCTGCTATGACTCCGTGTGGTGGTTATTTAGAAACGTAGGTTCCCCCAGCTGGCCACTAAAACTGACTACCCAGGTAGAAGTAAAAGCTATCGAAACCCCCTTCAGCTTTTGCATAAGCGATGTAAATTGGCCCAAGCGGACTGTCAACGCCAGTGAATATAGAACCCGATTCAATTAAGCTCTGATGATCAATCTGGTCTCGTTTATCCCAGACATTCCCAATCTCATAACTTGCGCCAAGGTAGATCGGCGATTTAAATAAACCGAAATCGTTTTCCAGTAGTCGATACCTGTAGACGATGTTCGCATAGCGCAGGTGATTACCGGTTAAACTGGAAGGTGGCAGGCCTGATAAATTTAAAAATCCGCCTAGCTCGGATTGTCGAATAGTGACTTCTTCTTGGTCAGACCGAAGGCTTTCTGCTCGGACTTGACCACTAAAGGTATGGTTGCCGATGGAGTGAACCTCCAGCCAAGTCGCCTCCATTAGTTGCGGAGTACCTCGGCTGCCGTCAACCGAGTCTCTACGATCCTCAAAACGCATTTGGAATATACGCCCCTTCCTCGCGAAGGCTGCACTATCTAAGCTGTCGTAAAAGTATTCAGCATAGAGGCCTTCACTATTATATTGAACTCTGCGACCGTCAAAAACGGCATCGCCAATATCGGGTAGCGCGACATATCCATCGGTATACAACAAGCCCGCTTCAATTCGTGATCTGTCACCGAAATTCCAGCCTTGTCCTAGGGATGTCGTGACATCACTTTGAATGCTATAAGCTAGCAGGCTATTTTCTGTATCAATATAGAGCTGATTGCGTTCATATGTGACGCCGGTAGTAATGTAGTGATTGAGTGGCGCCCATTCCAACGGGAAGTAGAGGTCAGTAGAGATAAATTTGTCTGTACCACCAATGACAACCGTTCTCCACTCGGCGCCAAGGTCATTAATATTGGTCATTGTCCAAGCTGCACCCAGCGAGAATTCGCTTGAACCTTTATAGTCGTCCTGCATTTGGAACTGGAAGTCTAAATAGCCCGGCCCCCAGCTTTTTTCGGTGGCACCGATATTAAGAATCTGGCCTTCTCTAACATCTACCACGTGATAGTCGATTCGTTCGAACACATCCAGTGCATAGGTACGATCAACACCTTCCTGTACAGCGCTGTGATCGAGCTTGTCGCCAATGTCAAAACCCAAGCGCTCGATGATTATGTCATCTCGAAGCCGGGAGTTGTTCTCAACATTAATTGCCACAACTCGGAATTCAGGCTCGGCTAATGCGTCTCGCTCCGCGGCAAATTCATCCCAGGAGGATTGAGGAACATCGATCTCTGCAATGGCCGTTCTTTTTGTATCGGCTTCGTTGTAGCCAACCTGAATTGATGTTGAAAAGGCGCTGAAATCAAGCATACCTACCGTGTCATTTCTTGGAGTTAATAGAATGTCATTCTCGCCAAGTAGCGTCTTTTGGTGTTCAACATTAGCCTTAATAGAGAAGTTGACTAACTGATTGAGTACTGCAACCGATGAAGTGAGTTGTTTGCGGGTAGGTAGAGCAGTGCCGATATCCACAGCTATGATAATGTCGGCACCAAGGTCCTGGGCGACATCTACCGGTAAGTTATTTGCGATACCGCCATCAACGAGTAGACGTCCATTGTATTCAAAGGGGCGAACAACACCTGGGATGGACATGGATGCTTGCATGGCACTGAACAGCGCGCCGCTATCGATAATGACGGCTTCTCCAGTTTCGATGTCTGCGGCCACGGCTCTATAGGTAATGAGGAGATCGTCGAAACTTTTAAGGTCGGGAAGGCTGCCAACAGAACGTTGTATGAGCTCGCCCATACGCTGCCCTTGTGCTACGCCTTTAGGAAATTTGATTTCAGCGCCATCGAAACCAATCTCGGGATTGATGGGGAATTCATCGGTTTGGCGCTTGCGTCGAAATGGCATATCCTCACGTTTCACCGAGTCATTAAGCCCCTCTTCCCAAGCAGTAGAATTAAGGATTTCTTCAATTTCTTCAGGCGTCTTCCCCATGGCATAGAGACCACCGATGAAGGACCCAATGCTCGTACCAGTAATAATATCAATCGGAATGCCTTCTTCCTCTAGTACCTTGAGTACTCCTACATGCGCACCTCCCCTTGCACCGCCTCCGCCGAGGACTAAGCCAATGCATGGTCGCTCCTCTGCAGGGGGACAATCCGCCGTTGCTTGAGTTGATGCAACCAGCGCGACGACAAGGAGTAGAAGAGAGGGTAGAGAGGTGTTAACTATCTTCACGGTTTAGTTCTCGACAACGGTTAACTTCTTCAGGCATTTTGCCCCGAAGCATATATGCGAACATTTTGAAGTCCCCCCGAAGAGACCACAATGGATATTGGAAGGTTGCGGGTCGATTCTTCTCAATAAAGAAGTGACCTGTCCAAGCGAGACCATACGCAATAAAAGGGATAGCTATAAACCAGTAAATGCTGCTGGTAACGCCAAGATAGATAAGCGGAAAAATAAGCGAGGTGCCAGCAAAGTGGAGCGCTCGAGTAGACGGCTTCGCATGTTCGCGCACGTAGTGCGGCCAAAAATCGTTAAAGCTAGAATAGCGTTTCACGAAACCCCTCTCATTTATTAGACCAATATCGATATTATATCGTACAGTAAAGCTTATCGAATGCAAAAAGGCGACTCCCCAGATGACGTTTAACAAAATAATTGTAGCGACAACAATATCGCTTCTCTCTATCCCATTCGCGAGTGCTCAGTCTGTACCGCCGGCGGAAGACATCAGGTTATACGATATTGGCCAATCGGCTAATGCTGAGCGACTGCATCAAGATGTTGAGAAATTAGTGGGCTTTGGAACGCGTCACAGTTTAAGTGAAACGGATTCCGATGATTCGGGGATTGGTGCCGCTAGACGTTGGATTACCGATGAGTTTATGGCTATTTCAGCTGCATGCGGAGGATGCCTCGAGGTACGATTAGTTAGCGATACCGTTGAAGGTCGGCGTATACCAACGCCCACTGAGATCGTCAATGTGATCGCGGTTCTTAAAGGGCGTGAAGATTCGAATCGTTATGTCGTCATGTCAGGAGATATCGATTCGCGTGTGAGCGACCCGCTAAATAGTACTTCAGGTTCGCCGGGAGCGAATGACAACGCCTCAGGTGTCGCCGGAGTTCTTGAGGCTGCTCGGGTCCTCTCGCAGTATGAATTTGAGGGAAATGTGGTGTTTGCTGCACTGTCTGGTGAGGAGCAAGGCCTATATGGTGGAAAAATCTTAGCGGATTATGCTGCCGGTAAAGACTGGCACCTGCAGGCGGTGATTAATAACGACATGATTGGTAATATCGCGGGCATCAATGGTGTCATTAATAATCACAGTGTCAGAGTTTTTTCCGAAGGGGTAAAAATTAGTGAAACCCCCGAAGAGGCTCGCGAACGCTATTTCAGCGGCGGAGAGAATGATTCAGCTTCCCGAAACTTAGCGCGTTTTATCAAGGTGCAGGCAGACCAGTACATGACCAACTTAGATGTGATGTTGGTTTACCGTTTAGATCGATTCGGGCGAGGTGGGCATCACTTTCCCTTTAACCAGGCTGGCTATCCGGCGGTTAGAATCATGGAAGTTAACGAGCACTATGACCGCCAACATCAAGATCTTCGTAATGAAGATGGACGGCACTACGGCGATACCATTGAGTATGTGGACTTTGATTTCAATGCCAAACTGACCTCACTGAATACGCTGTCATTAGCTGCCTTGGCTTGGGCACCTGCTCCGCCGGCCGACGTGACAATATCGGGCCAAGTGGCGCCAAGCACAACTTTAAATTGGCAGCCCGTTGCGGGTGCGGTTGGCTATCGTGTTCATTGGAGGCTAACTACGGAATCTGAATGGACTCATTCCCGCTGGGTGGGTGATGTAAGCGAATTCACCGTAGAGAACATGGTTATTGATAATTATCTATTCGGCGTAAGCTCGGTGTCAGCAGGGGGGCATGAGAGCCCAGTTGTCTTTCCGGGCGCTGCAGGCGACTTCTATTAATTGACGGGGCGTTGGCGATTAACGTTAGCCGAATCCTCAGGCCTTTATCGAAGGATGAGTGGGATCACAGGTCATTACGACGAAGACCTGTGACCCTTGATCTCGTGGCGAGCTTGTTCTTTTTAACAGGCTATCGATGGGCTTAACCATTCACTGACCTAAGATGCTTTCGCAAAAATCTGCTTCGCGAGCTTCAAGGAGCTTCGGCCGCCGAGTTGAATCGCGCAGAGTACCCCGCCCATCATGGCTCCTACCACTCCGCAGGTCATCACGTCCTGCCCGGAAAGATATAGGCCCTTAATGGGAGTCTTCGGCCTGAGCCATGCCTGGTCAAAGCGTTTAGGGTCATGGTTCAACCCATAGATCTGCCCCTGCTCGTAGCGACAGAAGTAATCGGTAGAAAGCGTGGTTGAAAGTTCATAGTAATCAATCTTGCCGCGAAGCTGCGGCAGTTGAGAGTAGAGTTGTTCCAGTAAGCGCTGAGAAATTGATTCCTTTAGCGCCTCGTAATCCTCGCCGCGATTACCCCAAGGTTTATCAGCCCAAGGTGCGAAGGTCTCATGTAATCCCGGAGCGACAATTTCAATGGTCGACCGTCCCGGATAACGATTGAGGAAGTCCGGATCTTTAGCCGAGGGGAAGGAAATATAGACGAGTGGGTGAGGGCTCTCGGGATCCTTCAGAAATTCGTCTACGTGCGTTTCAAAACGTTCGCTGGGGTAGAGCCATAGATTCGTCTTGGGCAGCTCGAGCGCCTCAGCCGTTTCCTGCAAACCAATATAGAGACAGACACTGGCCATTGACGGTTCAACATGGCGCATATTTTCAACTACCTTAGGCGGAACCACTTCTGGCTTCAGTAGTTTTTGGTAAGTGTTGATCACTCCCGCCGCGCTAACTACCGTGGCACAGGGAATGGTGTGTCCATCGGCCATGCGAACCCCGGAGACTCGGTTATTGTCTACTAAGATTTCCTCTACCGAGGCGTAGGTGAATACATCACCGCCCGCTTTTTCGATAGTGGGGATAATCTCGGTTGCCATGACGGCAGAACCGCCGACGGGGTAGTAACCACCGTTAATATAGTGGTGAGCGATCATCGAGTGAATAACAAAGCTCGACTGCGCTGGCGGTAAGCCACAATCACCCCATTGACCAGCTAGCACGGCAATGAGCTTTTGGTTGGAGGTTAGACTCTCAAGGACATCCCGTGTTGGCCGATTCAAGTCATCGTCAATCCTACTAGACAGAAATCGCTGAGTGATGTTTAGCAGCCAGAGTGGCAACAGCTTAGCAACTGAGTAGAGCTTAACCGCCTTGCGGACGCGGTAGAGGCAAGCTATGTATTGATCAATAGCCTGTTCTTCGCCAGGGAACTCATTCTTGAGAGACTGTATATAAGCGTCTTTGCCCGCCACGAGGTCATAGGATTCATCACCTAGGAAAATTCGATCAAAGGTGCTGTCCATGGGAGCCCATTTAATGCGCCCCTCACTAATATAATCAAAAGCTCGCCGACCCATGGTGTTCTCGGTGCCCATATCACCGATGTAGTGAACGCCTACATCCCACTCATAGCCATTGCGTTGGTAGGTATGGGTTAAGCCGCCGGCCGTATAGTGTTGTTCTAACACGCAGACCTTTTTACCCATTTTAGCCAAACAAGCAGCAGTGGTTAGCCCGCCGATGCCTGAACCAATGACCACTACATCATAGGATTCCTTCAATCGATTAGCGCGATACCGCCCGCCAACGCGAATAGAGCTTGGAGTGAGAGCCATGGTAGATCCTTATTATCATTTAACCTCAGTGTAGCGAACTCGAAGTCAGCCGCGCAAACTAAACTGGCAGATCTTAATAATCTAAACCAAGATTGGAAGAGACTGTAGTTAGCGATATAGGAAGAAGCTCTGGTTAGCAAGAGCAGAGGCGAGCGTATGATTAGCAAAAAATTGAGTTTGAAATTATCAGTTGCAGTGGGGGCTGCGCTGGGTCTAATACTCTCGGCCTGCACATTCATTGCCCCGGCTAAGGCGCCAATGGACGTGGTTGTCTACAGTGACCCAGAAGGTAGTGATACGCTGGTGGTGATGTTACCGGGTGCTGCCCAATGGGTAGAAGAGTATGAAGAGCAGGGTTTAGTAGGTCTTATCGAGCAGTGTAACGCCAACATCTCTCTCGTTGGGGCACAAGCCTACTTTGGCTACTATCGAACTAAGACTATTGTTACCCGCCTTCGCGAAGATATTGTTCTGCCCGCCATGGCCAGCGGAAAAACCAATATTTGGCTACTGGGTACCTCCATGGGTGGGGTCGGAACGCTACTTTATAGGGCGAAGCATCCAGAGGAAATCAGCGGCATTATGGCGATGGCGCCCTATGTGGGTGACGAGGATGAATTGACGGCTTACCTGAATGCCGAGGAGGATGCGGATGATAACAAGATGGCAATCATCTGGCGTGATCTACAGGCTAGTGCCGGCGACAACCCAGAAATTGTGTTGGGTTATGGCTCCGAGGATGGCCTAGGCTTTGGTATCCGCTGGTTAGCGTCCATGCTGCCACCGCAGCGTGTTCATCAGCAAAGCGGTGGGCACGATTGGGAAACATGGATGGCGTTGTGGCCAGCAATGCTTGAATCCTCTGGAATATGTAGCGATGCTGTTAATACCGCCGCGTGACAAGTTCGCAGAAACACGGTTAACTAGACCTAATTACCGCAGATATTGCATCGTAGCCTACCCGCTACCATCCACTATCTCTTGATAATTACATTTTAAGACTTATAACAACAATAAGGAGTCTGTTATGGCTGCACCAAAGTGGCTACTGCCCGTCGCAATCGTTGCTGTGTTATGGAATTTGATGGGGCTGTTCGCCTTTGTCATCGATCTAATGATTACCCCAGAGTTAATTGCCGCATTACCCGAGGCCGATCAGGCTATCTACGCGGCGCGCCCAAGCTGGATGATATTGGGCACAGCATTAGCTGTGATTGGCGGGACATTAGGGTCAGTAGGGTTAGCTATGAAGAAGTTGTGGAGTGTTAAATTCTTCGTGATTTCACTCGTTGGCTTAGTGATACAGGATATCGCCTTAGTGATGATTGCAATGGAGGTAACGCTTGCGCTTGCCGTTATTATTATGCAGTCCGTGGTGGCTATTGTGGCGATTGACCTGTGGTTTATTGCCCGTAAAGGCGGCCAAAAGGGTTGGCTAGTTTAGCTGACGCCTTGTATTCGGCATAAAAAAGGGCGGTGATTCCACCGCCCAAGCTCCGAGTCTTACGGATTCAAAAATTCCAACTACCAGCTAAAGCCAACTTCTATTTCAAACTGACTCATGGTGAGCTCGATAGTTTGCGTAGGATCAAACAAGCTAGTTCCTTTGACGGACGATTCAGGTGCGTACATTAGTGCCACCGAAAGAGTCTGATTGTTTGCTAACTGCTGCGATACACCAAAGGTGAAATGCTGTTCAATTACCCCGGGTGCCAGAATGTTTAGCAGTACATCTTCGTTGCTAATAGGTTGGTCGGCATGGCTGTATCCGCCGCGGAAGGTAGTATTGGCCATTCTCTCAGGCTGCCAGGTCACACCAAGCTTAACCGCATCAACGTCACTCCAGCCAAAACCGAAACCGTTAGCGCCGCCAGCACAGTTGCTGACATTGGTACCACCTTGTCCTGCGGTAGGGCAGTTGAAGACGAGGGTTGATGAGTTGCTGACTGACGGAACATCGCTGTAAAAGGTGCGCTCGCCATCTAAATGGATGCTTAGCTGCGGAGAGAATGCATAGCTGGAACCAACTTTAAATGAGGCGGGGATGCCAAAACTTCCCCCTTCAGCAAAGAGATCGCTGTACTGGTCAAACTCACTCATAGTGATTTTGCTTTGATAGCTCGTAGCCAGAGATAGGGCGTCCGTTGCCTGCCAAATTACGCCAGCTTTGGCGCCATAACCGTAGCTATAATCGCTGCCGTTATTAGTCAGATTGGTAGGCGATACCGTACCGCCACTCTCAGCGAAGCTCGCTGTGTAGGGGCCGAATGCACTCAGTCCAGTGGCTTCGAACCGCTGGATGGCTACCACTGGAGCTAGGCCAAGGGTTAGCGAATCGAGTTGGACAGAGTAGGCGGCTTCGATAAACATTTGACTTAGATTAACGCCCGTGTCTCCCGAACCAAAGGTTCCAGGGTAAGTGCCCACGCCAGCAGGGCCTGGGCCGTCAGGATCAAAGCTTGCGCTGCCATCGATGTAGTTGGTGTTCATCCCACCACGCCCGTAGAGTGAAAAGGTCACTGCGCTGTCTTCGCTAAGGCGCCAGTTCTTCGCTAGGTAGGGGATAGCAAACCAATTACTTTCGCTCTTAACCGTATCGGGCTCGAGGGTGAATGCCCCACCATTGCCGTTCGCTAAACTCGATGATGCCGTGTATTCACGGCGTGGAGAAAAGAGCGCAAGACCCGCGTTCCATTGATCTTCTAGGAGAGCGCCTGCCGCAGGATTACTTGCGGCATCAATAGCCTGAGAGGGCTGGGCCAGACCTGCGCCAGCGAGAGCTTTGTTATGGCTGCCAATTCCGTGGGTAAAGTAACCGTTGGTGGCGTTTGCTCCGGCGGAGATTGCCAGTAGCGAGATAGTTGCGGCAAGAGGTAAAGCTTTCATACTACTAAGATCCAATACGTCAATAATTAGCAGTGATCTTATATGCCTCAAAGATATAAATAAATTAAATCAATAGATCGTTTGGCGATAACTAAATAACTGTTTTTTTGCGGCGTTGTGCACTTGAATGCACTATCGAGGGAGGAGATAGAAAGTACGTATTGAGCGGGTACCAAGGCACAAGCACCCGACGAGATTTACTTGCTTGTGAAGAGGACGCCTAGCTAGTCACTGAGTTGAAAGGCGGAGATGTTTACCGCGCTAGCGAGGTTCATTGACTCAATCGCGCCACAGCCAAGGATGGAAAAGGGCGATGCGTTGAGCGGAGCTAAAAGCTCGTGGGGTACGCCCCTCGCCTCGTTGCCGAAGATATAGCATTGATGCTGGTTGAACTCCGGTGTGCGAATATTCTTACCATTAATATCTAGGTAGGCGATTTGCTTGAATCGAGCCGAGAGATCCTCAACACCCACATCAAATTCCATCGGCACATGAAAGATAGCTCCCATGCTTGCTCTGACTACCTTAGGATTGAAGGGGTCAGCGCTGTTCGGACTCATGATGATCTTAAAGCCCCCAAACCAAGCTAGTGATCGCAGAATAGTGCCTAAGTTACCGGGGTCCTGCGGCTCATACAGATAGATGGCTTTTAACGACGCATCAGTCTCAGTCCCAGAGCGAGTTTTATCGGGTAGGGGCACGCGAGCAATAATGCCCTGGGGCGTTTTGGTATCGGAAAATTGCGCCATCCGAGTGTCAGAGACCTCGATGACCTCAAAGTCGCTCTCCCAATTAGCGTATCGCTCGGTGACATAGATCACTGTTTCTAAGAGCTGAGGTTGCTCCTTCGCCGCCTTTTGTAGTTCTAGAATTAAATGCTCACCTTCCACTAAGTAGAAGCCAAAGCTTTGACGATACTTCTTGTGCTTCAATTTACTTAAGTCATTGAGTTTCATTGCGGGAGCGTCCATGTGGAAAGAGGCGTTAACATTGAGCAAGTAGCTTGGCTTGCAGTATAACAGGGCTAAAGCGAAAGTGACTATTTTAGGGTTTGAGGTTTGAGGTTTGAGGTTTGAGGTTTGAGGTTTGAGGTTTGAGGTTTGAGGTTTGAGGTTTGAGGTTTGAGGTTTGGAACCATCATCTGCGGCATAGAGTTAGGCTACACTTTCGAACGGGATGACAGTCTGCTCAGATAAGGTAGTCATGATGAAGGCAAATGCGCTGATATAAGCAGCTTTCCGCTTTGATCAGCTTGTCATAGCTAGGTACAATGCGGCAAACCCCTTTAACGGATGAATGTCTATTCATCTTCCACGCGAGTTGAGATAAAAAGATGGCCCGATCTAAGACCAGTGCTAAGTGGTTGCAAGAACACGTTAATGACCCCTACGTTAAGCAGGCTCAGGTAGACGGTTATCGCTCGCGCGCAAGTTACAAGCTGATCGAAATCAATAAAAAAGATAAGTTGATTAAGCCAGGCATGCTGGCGATTGATCTAGGTTCAGCGCCGGGAGGCTGGTCGCAAATCATGGCGCCGTGGGTTGGCTCTAAGGGAAAAGTGATTGCCTCGGATATTTTGCCCATGGATACCTTAAATGATGTCGATTTCATTCAGGGTGACTTTACCGAAGATGAAGTCTTCGAACAAATCATGAGCGCTATTGATGGTCGGCCAGTAGATGTTGTGGTGTCCGATATGGCGCCCAATTTAAGTGGTGTGAATGCCGCTGATCAATACTCGTCTATGTATTTGGTGGAATTGGCATTAGATATGGCCCGTAAAGTACTCAAGCCCGGCGGCAGTTTCTGCGCCAAGGTCTTTCAAGGCGTTGGCTATGAGGAATATCTCAAGGAAGTTAGAGAATCATTCGATAAAGTACTGATTCGCAAGCCAGCCGCATCCCGACCGCGTTCGCGCGAAGTTTACTTAGTGGGCAAAGGATTCAAGGGTTAACTGATGTTTACTAAGACCGATACCCGCCTTAATAAGTACATTAGTGAGAGTGGCCTTTGTTCCCGCCGCGATGCTGATAGATTTATCGAGCAAGGTAATGTCTACATTAACGGCAAACGCGCATCGGTAGGTGATCGGGTCAATCCGGGAGATCAGGTTCGCGTCAACGGTCAGATGATTGAGCCGCCGGAGCACGATGAGTTCGTCTTAATTGCCTTGAATAAGCCGGTGGGTATTGTTAGTACAACCGATAGTGATGACCGTAACAATATTGTTGATTTTGTGCGCCACAGTACGCGAATTTTCCCCATAGGACGTTTAGATAAAGATTCTGAGGGGCTGATTTTCCTTACTTCGAACGGAGACCTGGTAAATAAAATCCTTCGCGCGGGCAATAACCATGAGAAGGAATATGTGGTCACCGTCCACAAGCCAGTTACCGATAAATTCATTGATGGTATGGCGAATGGCGTACCCATCCTTGGTGAAGTGACTAAAAAGTGTAAAGTCAGCAAGGAAGGCCCTAATAGTTTCCGTATCACCTTAGTGCAGGGCTTAAATCGTCAGATTCGTCGTATGGCCGAATACTTTGGCTACGATGTAGTCAAGCTGCAGCGTGTTCGAATTATGCACGTTGACCTCAAAGGTTTACCCGTAGGTGAATGGCGTGACTTCAGCCAAAAAGAGCTGGATGTCCTTGAAAAAGCGATTGAAAATTCATCGAGTGAAGCACAGCCCGGCAAACGGAGTCGTGCGAAAGGTGGGCGTTCAGCCAATAGATCGGGTGCTGGCGGACAGGCTGGGCGCAGCAACTCGCCTAGCAGCAGAAATGGCGGTAGGAATAGTGGCTCTAGCGCCAAGTCAACGGGCCGACGAGGTGATGGCGCTCCCGCTCAACGCAATGGCTCAGCAGCCAAAAAAGGCGGGTCTCATACTAACAAAGCTGGTGGGCGAGCCGTCGCAGGAAAAGCAGCGGGTGGGCGCAACGCCGCAGGTCGTTCGAGTGGTGGTAGAGGGGCGGGGCCGGCCAAGGCAGGAACTGCTTCACGAGGCGCAGGTGCTGGCCGTGGCGCACCTAAAGGAAGGGCTGCGGGTGGACGAGGCGGCAAGTCGAGTCGCCGTTAAGCTAGCCCTGTGCTTTCCCGTTCTATGCGAATCACCTAGCACACTACCGATAACTGCTAACTTGTTCATCGCCGCCGCTATCCGTATAGTGGCGCCACATTTACTATTGGCTTCACCGTAATCCTACGTTGACGGTGTGCGCCCACAAGGAATTCCCTTTGATTACTACCGCAAACATCACCATGCAGTTTGGTGCGAAACCGCTATTTGAAAATATTTCCGCTAAATTCGGTAACGGCAACCGCTATGGCCTGATTGGTGCGAATGGTTGCGGCAAATCAACCTTCATGAAAATCCTCAGTGGTGAACTGACTCCAACCGCGGGCAACGTTTCCTTTGAACCGAACTGCAAGCTGGGTGTGCTAAGCCAGGATCAGTTCGCCTATGAAGCTTATAGTGTGGTGGATGCCGTTATCCAAGGTGATGCGGAGTTGTGGAAGGTTAAGAGCGAGCGCGATCGTATTTACTCGCTGCCAGAGATGAGTGAAGAGGAAGGGATGCTAGTTGCTGACCTTGAAACTCAGTTCATGGAGCTTGATGGCTACAGTGCCGAGAGTCGTGCCGGTGAGATTCTTATTCAAGCGGGTATTGAAGAGAGCTATCACTTCGGCCCCATGAGTGAAGTAGCGCCGGGCTTGAAAGTTCGTGTGCTCCTGGCGCAGGCGTTATTCGCTGAGCCCGATGTGCTGCTCTTAGATGAGCCAACCAACAACTTGGATATTCACACTATTGGTTGGTTGTCGAATGTCCTGAATCAGCGTAAGTGCACCATGATTATTATCTCGCACGATCGTCACTTCCTAAATTCAGTGTGCACGCACATGGCAGATATTGACTACGGTGAGCTTCGCGTTTACCCAGGAAATTATGACGACTTCATGGAGGCTTCCACAATGAAGCGCCAACAAATGTACGCGGACAACGCTAAGAAGTCCGCTGAAATTGCGGAACTCAAAGCGTTCGTCGCGCGCTTCAGTGCGAATGCGTCGAAAGCTAAGCAGGCCACGTCACGAGCGAAGAAGATTGATAAAATTCAGCTAGAAGACATTAAGCCGTCTAGTCGTCAAACCCCATTTATCCGTTTCGAGCAGCATAAAAAGTTACATCGTTTAGCGCTCGAGCTGGAAAATGTGGGGCATGGCTATGAAGAAGGTCTTCTGTTCTCCAAAGGCAACGCTATTATCGAAGCGGGTGCAAGAATTGCAGTGATTGGTGAAAACGGAGCGGGTAAAACTACACTGCTTCGCTGTTTAATGGGTCAGCTAAGCCCTCAACAGGGTAACGTTAAGTGGGCGGAAAATGCTGAGATTGGCTATGTCCCTCAGGATGTCACTGAACATTTTAGCAATGACCTGACGCTGTTTGAGTGGATGTCGCAATGGCGGACACCAAAGCATGACGATCTGGCGGTTCGGGCAATGCTTGGCCGATTGCTATTTAGTTCGGACGACATCAATAAGAAGGTTTCCGTCTGTTCAGGTGGTGAAAAGAATCGCCTGTTATTCGGCAAGATGATGATGTTAGATATCAACGTATTGATTATGGATGAGCCTACCAACCACTTAGATATGGAATCCATTGAAGCCTTGAACATGGGGCTGATGGGTTTTGAGGGTACGTTGGTATTCGTGAGTCATGACCGCGAGTTCGTGTCTAGCTTGGCAACCCGTATTATTGAAATCAAAGATCACAGTGTGGTGGATTTCCAGGGCACTTACGACGAGTATCTGTCTAGCCAGAACGCTGAGTTCTAAGGCTAAAAAACCCACATGCACTAACGTCACAGTGAGATCAATCTAGGCGAATGATTCGCCTAGATTGATAGTAAGAGCAAGTTCTAGTGACTAGACTAACTTCATTAACTGCTCGCGATTAAAGCCAACGATTTCGTCAAAGCGTCCATCGCGTAACTTAGTTGCCCATTCTGGATCAGCAATAAGCGCTCTACCTACTGCGACGGCATCAAACTCGCCAGAATCTAAACGCTCACACAGTTCATCGACATTGTGCGCCTCGGATGTTGTGTCGTTTTCAACCATATACTCCATAAAGTCGGAATTTAGGCCAACACTGCCCACGGTAATCACCGGTACATTAACGAGTTTCTTCGCCCAGCCCGCTAAGTTTAGGTTCGAACCTTCAAACTCTGCTACCCAATAGCGACGTGTGCTGCAGTGAAGAATGTCCACGCCTGCATCAATTAAGCTCTGAAGGAAAGCCTGAAGTTCTTCTGGCGTTTCGCATAAGCGAGCGGTGTAGTCTTGCTGTTTCCACTGTGACCAGCGGAAGATAATTGGGAATTCTGGGCCCACCGCTTCGCGGCAAGCCGCGATAACTTCTCGGGCAAACTTAGAGCGAGCCTCAAGGTCACCGCCGTAGCTATCGGTACGCTTGTTACTTCCCGCCCAGAAGAATTGATCTATCAGATAACCGTGCGCGCCATGAAGTTCGATAGCGTCAAAACCTAAAGACTTAGCATCGGCAGCGGCCTGTGCGAAGGCTGCTACCACTTCATCGATGTCTTCTTGAGACATCCCTTTGATGAGTAGTTCGCCGTTCTTCTGCAACTCAGAAGGGCCATATGCGGGTGCTTCAGGGAAAGGTTCTACACCTTTGCGGCGAACATTCCCCACATGCCAAAGCTGCGGTGCGATCTTACCGCCAGCTGCATGCACGGCGTCAACAACTTCCTTCCAGCCTTCTAAGCCTTGGCCGTAAAACTGCGGCACGTTGGGATAGCCATTAGAGCCCTCGTGGTTCACCACGGTTCCCTCGGTAATGATCAGGCCTACTTCGTTCTCGGCGCGGCGACGGTAGTAATCAATCACTAACTGATTGGGAACGCCACCTGGCGAAAAGCTGCGTGTCATGGGGGCCATCACGATGGCATTTTTTAGGGCGAGCGGCCCAAGTTGAACAGGCTTAAATAGTGAAGCGCTTGAAGACATGGTAATTCCTTAGATTCATCTCATCATGATGACGAAGCATTCTACATGGTCTGCGAAAAATTGGATTAGTCTATTACCGAAGGGAGGGTCGAGCTTAAATTATAATTTGTGTATTCGATTATATAAAACATTGAACATCAACAATATAACCTATATTTTATTCGGTATATTTTACTATAAATAGAATAAAAATAAGGTATAGCTATGAGCGATAAGAATCTATCGGCAATGAAGAACCTCTCCCCGCTGCGCAAGACCAGCCATGCTCAGTCGGCCCTAGAGCTTGCTCGGGAACAGTTACAGCACTTTGGTATTGACCCGAACAGCGAATATGGTGAGGCGCTGATCGCCACCACGAATAATCTTTATAAGGCTCAGGGCAACTTACAGTCGCTTTGGGATGTGACTACCGCAACCCTGCCTGCGCTAGATCAGAGTGATCGAATTCGTTACTTCAATGCTAAAAAATTCCTCGCCTTTCAAATGGCGAAACTGCTGGATAACCTTCAAAACCCGTTTCGCTCCGTCTATCAGCAGTTTGACTTCGGTCCTGCTACACAGCTTTCGAAGGGTAGCTATCCCATTTTCGACAATGTTCCCGCGCTCTTTTCTGCAACCCCGGTGGTTGTTAAAACGGCAACCTATATTTATGCCTGTACCGAGTGGGTAGATGATGCCTTTACGGGTAGAGAACCAACGCACCAAATTTATAGTCGCCTGCTCAACCCAACCTCCATCGCGCTGGCCAATGCTATTGTTGATTTAGAGGCAGGCCCGTTTACTCAGGAATATTTGGCTTGGAACTATAATTCCGGGATGGCCGCCATTGACGGTATTTTGAGTAATAAGTTACGCCTCGGCGATGTGTTGATTGTATCGCGTAATGTGTATGGCGGCGTGCACCAACTGCTGGTGGACTATTTTGCTCAGCGCCAACGCTTGGATATTCAGATCGAGTGGTTTGACGAGCTGGATGCCTCGAGTTTCGAGGCCTTCTTGCATGACGTGAAGGTGCGCCATGCTGATCGACTGCAGCAGGCAAAGCTGCATGTGTATCTCGAGTCGCCCTGCAACCCCCACGGCTACGTGTTAGATGTGCCGAACATCTGTGCGATCTCCCATCGTGAAGGTCACTGCGTGATTCTAGATTCAACCTTGGCAACACCCTTTTTACACCAACCGCTACAGCGGACGAACCCCGATGAAAGGCCCGATTATGTGGTGCATAGCTACACCAAGGATCTATCAGGTGGCGGCTCTACCACCGCGGGGGTTGTGATTGGCAAGATCGAGACCATGTTTATGCCCAAGGGCGAAACCATTAACGGAGTTAAGTGGTCGGATACCATGTTTTGGGACGTCTATTACATCAAAGGCGCCTTCCTTGATGCCGATAAAGCGGCGGAGGTAATGAGCGGAATGAAGACGCTGGAGCAACGCATGCTTCATAAGGGCATTGCTACCCGGGTGTTTACCGCGTTCTTAGCGTCAAACCCAATGGTGCGGGTGAATTCCAATGCCGTGCCGGCTCATCCTAACCACCAACAACTTTTAGACAGTCATTATCTTGGGTTGCCTTCACCTCTGTTTACCGTCGATTTTGAGAATGCGAACGTAGATGTGGCAGCGTTTAAGCGCTTTTTTGATGCACTGGAGCCTTGTTTTAGTCATCAGGTGAGTATTGGCCAAACGAATACTCTAGTTCTATGCCCGGCGCTAACTTCTCATTCTGAGCTGTCCGGTGGTGCATTGGCTGATGCCAATATTTATCCCACGACCATTCGGATCTCGATGGGGACAGAAGATGTTCGTGAGCTGATGGCTCACTTATATCTGGCTGCGAAAATCCACATTGATCCGCTGTGCGAAGGCTTTAGTAGTGGCTTTGATATCGACAATATGGATGCGTTACTGTTGGCCGAGACTAAACGCGTATATGAGCAGCACGTTGGGGCAGGAAAGTCCCTGAAAAAACGGTTAGCATAGATCTTTTATTCTGAGGAAAGCTTTGATGAGCACATTAGATGCCGTGGATGCCAAAATTCTGCAACTACTCGGTAGTGATGGCAGAATGACGAACAAGCAGTTGGCAGCCGAGCTAGGCGTTGCTCCGTCCACGGCGCTAGAGCGAGTTAAGCGCTTAGAACAAAACGGGGTCATCACCGGCTATCGCTGCGAGGTTGATCCTCATAAGTTAGGTGCTCACTTACAGGTCTTGGTCTCTATTCTATTGAATCATCATACCCGTGATTCAGTAATGAGCTTTCTGAATTTTCTCAATGAACAGGAAGAGGTGCTAACAAGCTTTCATACAGGCGGTGATTATGATGTGGTGGCTCATGTAGCTCTGGTGGATACATCCCAGTTGCGAGAGTGGATTTTCGATACCTTGACCAATCATCCGGAAGTGAAGGGCGTGCAAACAGCGGTGGTGTTTGGCTGAGGCCGAGCTGCGGTAGCAGTCGGCCTGAACAGGAATCTAATAACTAACCTTGAATTTCAAAGGTAAAACGGTTGCGTACGCGAGGAGTTGCAACGGGTTGGCCGTCAATGAATCGCGGGGCGTAACGAAATGCTTCATATTCTTTTAAAGAAGCTTTTAGCTACCGACGTATCCTAAATAAACCGTGCGATAATTGATCTACACTGAAGCTTGGGTTTTCTTGAACCTCGATATAACGCATCATTCGGTCGTAGACTTCCATGAGCGATGGTTCAGCTGAAGCTACCAAATCGTAATGTTCAATGCGATCAATGTCTATTCCTACAATATATTGGTTGTTACTGCCAATTCTTGAGTAGCTCAACGGAAACGAAGTGTTAAAACATATCACTGAAAGTTTAATATCACTCATTGCGAGAAGGTAAAGAATGGCGTCTAAACCAAAAGCGCCCGATAAGTGATCGTCGAGGTTTAGCGCTAAATGTGGGCGGCCGGCGATGAGGTGTTTTATCGCTCCACGAGTGAGTACGCGGTCTCTCTTATCCTGTCGGTATACAACAATGTCCTGAGTATCACAGTAGGGAATAAGGTCATTCACGATACGAACTAATGTTCGAGTGGGTTTCGACGATTTATAACGGCCTCTATGAAATTTGTCGGAGCCAATAGGTCTCATTGCGACTAGCGTCAATTCCTTAATCTGCAGACGATCAAAGAGCTCCATTACCTTCTGAGCCTCGTGAAATAGAACAGGGTATGAATTCCTGATGTGATGAAGGTTTTCAGAACTGACTAGCTGTCCTTCGATCTTCTCGGGGATGTCAAGCAGATGTAAGCGATCAAAGCTGAGAGAATGTCTAGCTTCTATTTTGTACTTTCGTAATAGTCTGGAAAACGTATGAGGTTCTAGGTATCCGATCGCAAAGCTGTCCTCGTAGCTTGAAACCTGAATATTGCCTAAGTCGATTTCATCGAGAATTAAAGAAATTTGTCCGATGGTACTAGGATGCTGGCGAACTACGATATTGATAGATTCACCGTGGAAGCTCTTGATGTCCTCAAGGAGAAAAAAATCCTTTTGATAGATAAATCCCGTCTCTTCAACAAATGGTCGAGCGCCTTCTGCTATAGCTAGCAGAGCTTCCTCTGATTGTTGACGATAGTGTTCAACAATCAGAAGCCCTAACATCAGGCTTTGGCCCGAATTAATGTAAATAATATTTAACATGGTACTTCCTATTAAAAAATCAAAATTATATTGCTGTAATTTAAGTTCTAGGGTCGAGCCGACGAAGTGAGAGGTATTCTAGCGGTTAGTTGTTATGTCAGTCGCGTACTCTCTATCGCGGGGTTATTGTCACTCGAGGCCAAGGTCGATTCATACTGCTGATTAGCTTGATTAATTTGGGCTGAACTCGTCTTGGCTTTTCCAAGAAATGTTAGGATAGCCGTGGCTAATGAGGCGGCTAACATGCTCTTTATGCTGGGCTCCATACTTAAATGTTTCGGCAAAATCCAGTTTTAGTCGATGAGTCATCATACCCACAGTGATGGTTTTTTGGAAGCTGATTACCCTCGCAATCGGAGGTTGATTTGAGGTTGAGAGACGCAGCACGTTTCGGAAAAATTAGTGGCTTTGCATGAGCCACTCGATGTTCTTCCAAGGCGATTCAATTTAAGGTGCGAATTAACCAACCAAGCTCACAGATTCCACCATAGAGCAGAGATGGCAGCCTAACGAGTGAGTAAACTTTGCCGAGATGTAAGGAAAACTAAACATGAAAAAGCTAGTAATAATGGCCGCAGGCCTACTATTCATTGCGGGGGCTAATGTAACGCAGGCTAAGCCCGTTAGTGCTCACCAGCTACCGCCTGGCTTGGAGAAAAAGGCCAAGCGAACAGGCGAATTACCGCCAGGTTGGCAGAAGAAATTGGCGGTTGGCCGAGAGCTTGATATTGAGGTGGTTGCGCATGCGGAGGTTGTTATTCCGCTAGGTGCTGATGGGGCTTTAACCATCGAGGTTGAAGGGCGCGTGATCAAGTTGGTTGAGGCGACTCGGGAGATACTGGAGATTATTCAATAGTCTTATTTGACGCTGCTGAGTTTAGTGTAAAAGGCATGGCGAGGAGGTAGACTGTTTTCTTCTTGATGGCGCCATAACAACGCTACTGAAAAAAACTTCAAATTTCACGAAGGTTACTAAGTATATGTGTTGACGGGTGATCACTAAATGGGAAGGATAAATATGGCCCGCTCGGCGCGATTCGAACGCGCGACCTACGGCCTGAGTACGACGGAAAGTAATTCGGTGGACAGTCGCTCAACCACCACCCTCAAACGTGCCGACGGCAAAGTGGATCGCGTTGTGGATTCGCTCGATGGCGAGATCCGCTTCACCTACGATGCCATGGGGAATCTCACGCGTACCGATGCCGTGGCGGATGGGACAACGATTCAGACGTTGATTAGCTACGATCATCGCGGTGTCAAAACCGGTATGACCGATGCGGATAAAGGGACGTATGCCTATGTCACCAACGCCTTCGGCGAGCTAACCCAGCAAACGGATGCTCGGGGTAACGTGACGTCCATCGGCTACGATCAATACGGCCGTAAGACGTACCAACAGGTCGTCCACGGTTCGGAGAACGACGATAACATCAACGAGCTAACCTTGTACCGTTATATGGATCCAAACACTTCCCACGGTAGTGCTTTCAACAGTGGTGTGGAGCGTTTAGGGCAACTCATCGAAGTGGCCCACGCGAGTGGTGCCAGTTCCTACAGTACAGGGGTGAGTTTCGATACCTTTGCGGCCAATGACGCGCAGTATCACGAGCAGTACCAACTTGACGGCTACGGTCGTGCCGTGGGCACCGTGCGTATGGTCGACGCCAATCTCGCCGTGGCAGGTGATGAGGAAATGTTCCATACCTTCACCAACTACGATCAGTACGGCCGAGTATTCCAGCAGTTCGATGCCGCCAACGAGGACAGTGCGGTCCAGTATGAATACAACCAATACGGATTCGTCACCAAGCTTTGGGACGCACGGCGCGTCAACGGCGAGCTGACTAACTACTTCCAAGAAACCTTGGCGGTCGATCCCCGTGGCAAGGTGGTCCTCGAGGCCCGTGGTGACAATAATATGGTCCGCCGCTACTTCGATGTGAATGGGCAAATCATGCTCAAAATCACGTCGCCCGGTGGCATAGTGATTGATCTCGCCAGCGATAACGCCAACTACCTTGAATACGTGCAATACCGTTGGGATG